>CAYUBV010000023.1:0-18249 GCA_964443035.1 uncultured Tangfeifania sp. | reverse complement strand
CTGTAGCCCAGCATCAAATAAAAAATAACCAATACAAAAAGTATAAATTCCTGTGTAATTTCAGTACGGCTTATTTCTCCAAACAAAGCATCTTCCAAAGGAAAAATTGCATCGAAACGAACGGCTTCTGCCACTCCAAACATCAGCAGTGAATAAATAATTACGCGCAGCGCTACTGAAACCGGTGTGTAAATTTTCATGTCAGTTTTTTGATGCAGCTAATTTACATTTTTAATCGTAAAAAAAGGACGGCAACTTCGATTGATACCATCCTTTTTTGTATTTGCCGGAACAACCAGGCAAACGTATTTCTAAATTTTTTAGTGTCGTTTCAACTTTGAGATGTCATTTCGACCTTTGGGAGAAATCTGTTTTTAAAGGTGAGATTTCTCCTCCTGCGTCGTGCCAATGACAGATTTTCAAATAAGACCCTGAAACAAATTCAGGGTGACGCGTTTAATGAAAGCTGCAAGTAACCTTAAAACGTCATGCTGTCCGCCAGTTGGCGGATTCAGCATCTCTGTCATCTTCGCATTATCCCTAATTCAATAATTTTATTTTTCAGGACGAAGTTTGCGCACTTCAGCACCTGCCCGCCACATTTCTGATTCGCGGAGTTCTTTCAGTTCAGCTTCCAGTTTTTTGCGGTAGTCGGGCTGACTGTTCGAGTCAATCGAGCGCTGGGCTTCGCGGCCGGCAGCCACCTCTCCGTAAAGGTTTTCGAAAACCGGTTTGGTAACATCCCTGAATTTTTTCCACCAGTCGAGTGCGCCCCTCTGGGCAGTCGTCGAGCAATTGGCATACATCCAGTCCATGCCGTTTTCTGCAACCAGCGGCATCAGCGACTGGGTGAGTTCTTCCACGGTTTCGTTAAAAGCTTCCGATGGTGAGTGACCGTTTTCGCGCAGGGTTTCATATTGAGCAGCAAAAATGCCCTGTATGGCGCCCATCAGCGTTCCGCGTTCGCCGGTTAAATCGCTGTAAACTTCTTTTCTGAATGTGGTTGGAAACAGATAACCGGAGCCCACTCCAATACCAAGTGCAATTACCCGGTCCCTGGCTTTCCCGGTGGCATTCTGGAAAACGGCAAAGCTTGAATTCAGTCCGCGGCCTTCCAGAAACATCCTGCGCAGCGAAGTGCCGGAACCTTTTGGCGCCACAAGAATAACATCCACTTCTTCGGGCGGAATGATTCCTGTGCGCTCTTTGTAAGTGATTCCAAAACCGTGTGAAAAATAGAGCGCATCGCCCGGGTTCAATGCCTTTTTTACGGTTGGCCACGCAGCAATTTGCCCGGCATCAGAAAGCAGAAACTGAACGATAGTTCCTTTTTGTGCTGCTTCCTCAATTTCGAAAAGCGTTTCGCCGGGAACCCAGCCGTCTTTTACTGCTTTGTCCCATGTGCCGGAACCTTTGCGCTGACCAACAATTACGTTAAAACCATTATCTTTTAAATTCAGCGCCTGGCCAGGTCCCTGAACTCCGTAACCCAAAACGGCAATGGTTTCATCTTTTAATGTTTCACGCGCTTTTTCAATGGGAAATTCCTGTCGCGTTACGACTTCTTCTTCAACTCCGCCAAAATTTATTTTTGCCATAATTATTTTTATTTTGTTGTTTTCTGTTTGATTCAGACAAATCTATTAATTTATATTCAGATATTGTATTGAACTGAAATACAAAGTTCTGATTGGTATGATTTTAATCTATTTGATCGAGCACTGCATCCCGTTCTTTCAAAAACTCTGATAAGCGCTCGATCGGGTCGCGGGTTAGTGCCACTCTTCCCGAACGAATAAACTGCATTACTTTGAATTTGTTCAGTTCAAAAAACAATTCCTGGGTTTCTGTTTTGTGCCCGGTTTTTTCAATTACCGTATATTCCCGGGTTATTTCGAGAATACGGGCACCTGCTTTTCGTACGATTTTTTCAATCGTATCGTTCTCATAAAGCGATTCGGTAGCTACTTTGTAAAGTGCTATTTCCTGGTAAATCATTTCATCGTTGGTGTGATAAAAAGCTTTCAGCACATCAATTTGTTTTTCAATCTGGCCTACCACTTTTATGATTAAATCGGGGGTTGATTTAATAACGATGGTAAATTTGTATATGCCCTCGATTGCCGATTCCGAAACGGTCATGCTGTCGATATTGATTTTCCGACGCGTAAAAACCAGTGTAATTCGTGAGAGCATCCCGATGTGGTTTTCCGAATAAACCGTTATAATATATTCTTGTTTCATTTTATTGACTTTTAAATTTATTGATCATTAATCGTTCAAATTTCATCCGTTTTAAGGTTCGAGCATTATATCCGAAACCGAAGCTCCCGAGGGAACCATCGGAAAAACATTGTCTTCTTTTTCAATCACCACTTCCAGTAAATACGGACCGGGATGATCGATCATTTTCTGAATGCTTTCTTCCAGTTCTTCACGAACTTCAACCTTGTGCGCATCGATGCCAAAACCTTTTGTAATGGCGATGAAATCAGGGTTCTGCAATTCAGTAAAGGAATATCTTTTTTCGAAGAAAAGTTGCTGCCACTGGCGCACCATACCGAGGTAATTGTTATTCAGCACCACAATTTTTACCGGAAGTTTATTCTGGGCAATTGTTCCCAGTTCCTGGATGGTCATCTGGAAACCGCCGTCGCCGATAAAAGCAACAACAGTTCTGTCAGGAGCAGCAATTTGAGCGCCCAGTGCTGCGGGCAGGCCAAATCCCATTGTTCCCAGTCCGCCGGATGTGACATTGCTGCGCGAATGTCTGAATTTAAAGTAGCGCGATGCCACCATCTGGTGTTGACCGACATCGGTTACCAAAATTGCTTCGTGATTTGTTTTATCGCCGGTGATGCGAACTGCTTCGCCCATGGTGAGGCCCGGTTTTTCCGGGAATAGTTCTTTTTGAATAATTTTTTCCTGTTCGGTTTTATCACAATCCCTGAAACGCGCGACCCACTCTTCGTGCCTGTTTTCTTTTACCTGTTCGGTAAGCAGTTTCAGCGATTTTTTCGAGTTGCCCAAAATCGGTACATCGGCTTTGATGATTTTATGAATTTCAGCCGGATCGATTTCCAGGTGGATGATTTTAGCAGCGGTTGCGTAAGCGCTCACTTTTCCGGTTACCCGGTCGTCAAAACGCATCCCAACCGAAATAATTGCATCGGCCTGATTGGTCAGAAGATTCGGGCCGTAATTGCCATGCATTCCCAGCATTCCTACATTTAGCGGATGATCGGTGGGCATTGCCGAAAGCCCGAGAAGTGTCCACGCCGCCGGGATTCCGGTTTTTTCCACAAACGCTTTTAATTCTTCTTCGGCCTGACCGATAATTACCCCCTGCCCGAACAGAAGCAGCGGACGTTTGGCATTGTCGATAATTTCGGCTGCCTCTTTTATTTTAGATTTATCGATGGGTTGTTCAGGCACGTAACTTCTGATTTTAGTACATTTTTTATACTCAAAATCGAGTTCGCCAAACTGAGCATCTTTTGTTATATCAATTAACACCGGACCCGGTCGTCCGGACCGGGCAATGTAAAAAGCCTGTGCAATGGTTTCAGGAATTTCCTCGGGAGTTGTAATCTGGTAATTCCATTTTGTAACCGGCATTGAAATACCTACTACATCCGATTCCTGAAATGCATCGGTGCCGAGCAGTGGTGAAGCTACCTGCCCGATAATACAGACAAGTGGCACGGAGTCGAGCATCGCATCTGCGAGGCCTGTAATAAGATTCGTCGCTCCGGGGCCGGATGTGGCGAAACAAACGCCGGGTTTCCCGGTTACACGTGCATACCCTTCGGCAGCATGAATGGCTCCCTGTTCGTGGCGGGTAAGAAAGTGTTTTACATTGTCGCTGTGATCATACAATGCATCGTAAACGGGCATGATTGCTCCGCCCGGATACCCGAAAATGGTATCAACTTCTTCTTCCAGCAGGGAAAGAATTACGGCTTGCGAGCCGGTTGTTTTCTTTGTTGTCATATTTTGAAATTTTAGCTGTTAATATCGTTTTGTTAATCAATGATTCTGATTGCGCCCCTGTCGGCCGATGATACAAATTTTGAATAGGCTTTCAGAGCTGTTGAAACATTCCGTTGACGGCCCACTGGCATGAATGCATCTTTTCCTTTGGCTTCTTCGTTTTTGCGGCGTTCGTTCAGTTGGTCATCAGAAACAAGCAGGTTGATGGAACGGTTGATGATATCGATTTCAATTTTATCGTTGTTCTGAATCAGTGCGATGGCGCCGCCTGCCCCTGCTTCCGGCGATACGTGCCCGATTGAAAGTCCTGACGTACCACCCGAAAACCGGCCATCGGTTATGAGTGCGCAGTCTTTATCGAGCTGCAATGATTTCAGGTAGGAAGTGGGGTAGAGCATCTCCTGCATTCCCGGTCCTCCTTTGGGCCCCTCGTAACGGATAACCACCACATCTCCTTTTTGAACCGTGTCTCCCAAAATGCCGTTGACTGCATCGTCCTGTGAGTTGAAAACTTTTGCCGTTCCGGTGAATTTGTATATGGATGGATCCACTCCGGCTGTTTTTACAATACATCCCGCCTCTGCTATGTTTCCGTAAAGAATAGCCAGTCCGCCATCTTTGCTGTAGGCATTTTCAACGCTGCGGATGCATCCGTGTTTGCGATCATCATCCAGATTTGTGTAATAATTTTCCTGTGAGCCGAGAACCAGGTTTCGGGTTCCGTCGCCCGGCGAAGAGAGGTAGCGTTTCTTTGCATCTTCGGTTACCGTTTCGCTCATAATATCGTATTCAGCAATGGCTTGTTTAAGCGTTCTGCCGTCAACCCGGCTGACTGAAGTATTCAGCAACCCTCCGCGATCCAGTTCTGCCAGAATCGACAATATTCCGCCCGCGCGGTTCACATCCTGAATGTGGTAGTGGCCATTGGGCGCCACTTTGCAAACGTTGGGCGTTTGGCGCGAGAGTTTGTCGATGTCTTCCATGGTGAAATCTACACCGGCTTCGTGTGCAATTGCCAGCAGGTGTAACACGGTATTTGTGGAGCCACCCATTGCAATGTCCAGTTTCATGGCATTCAGAAAAGCCTCGCGGTTGCCAACGTTACGCGGTAAAACCGAATCATCGCCTTCGAAATAATATTTTTTTGTGGCTGCAACAATTTTGTCCACCGCTTCTTCAAACAATTTTTTGCGGTTGGCGTGGGTCGCTACGATGGTTCCGTTTCCGGGAAGTGCCAGTCCAATGGCCTCGGCCAGGCAGTTCATTGAATTGGCTGTAAACATACCGGAACACGAACCGCAGGTAGGACAGGCATTTTGCTCGATTACCGAAAGCTCCTGGTCGGAAACCGACTCGTCGGCAGCCATTACCATGGCATCTACCAAATCGAACTGTTTTCCGTCAATTTCGCCTGCTTCCATGGGGCCGCCGGAAACAAACACTGCCGGTATGTTCAGGCGCATGGCACCAATCAACATTCCCGGCGTAATTTTATCGCAATTTGAAATGCAAATCATTGCATCCACTTTGTGGCCGTTGCACATGTATTCAACGCTGTCGGCAATTACATCGCGCGAAGGCAGCGAATAAAGCATCCCGTCGTGGCCCATGGCAATTCCGTCGTCAATGGCGATGGTATTGAATTCGGCGGCAAAAAAGCCATGTTTTTCAACGAGCCCCTTCAGGTACTGACCAATTTCGTGCAGGTGGGCATGCCCCGGAACAAACTGGGTAAATGAATTTACAATGGCAATTACGGGTTTTCCAAAATGTTCTTCCTTCATGCCATTGGCGCGCCAGAGGCTTCTGGCACCGGCCATTCTCCGGCCCTGGGTTGTTGTGTTGCTTCGTAATGGAATTTGCATACCTGTTTGTCTTTTATTAATTTTTTAATTAAAAAAAGCCTTTCCCGTTTTCCGGGAAAGGCTTGTCAATATTTTACAACTACATATACTATTAACCCTCCCCGGTGATTCCTGGAATGACTACGAGAATGACTAGAATATATGAAGCAAATAATTTCATTGTTGCCTTTTCTGTAATTTTGATGAAGCAAATGTAAAAATTAAATTCAAAAACCAAAACGAATTGTAAGTAATATCAGTTTTTTTATGCGAAAATTAAATTTAAGATTCATTTTTAGTTAAGAATGATTTGAAAAACAAACAGTTTTTCACTGAAATAGTTTTTAATGATTTTGTGTTTTTTGAAAATCAGAGTAAGTTTCCTGGCACTTGCAATTGCTTATTTTAATTTTTTTTGCCTAATTTCAACGCTTATGAAAATCAGAATTCCGCTGTATGTTGTTTTGCTGATTTTGGTGCTGTTTTCCTGCACTGAAAAACCATTTGATAATAGTTCCCCGGTGAACAGGGTTCCTTTGCTGATGCCCGATTATTCTGAAATTACCATTCCTGTAAACATTGCCCCGCTTAATTTTTTTGTTAAGGAAACAGGAGATGCCTTTTTTGCAATTGTTGAAGGAAATAAAGGCACTGCATTGACGGCTTCATCAAATGATGGCAAAATTCAGTTTTCCGAAAGAAAATGGAAAAAATTGCTGGAAGAAAATAAAGGGAATCAGTTGGTTTTTACTGTTTACGTAGAGAATGAGGGAGAGTGGGAGCAGTTTGAACCATTCTCTCAAACAGTGAGCAGCGACAAAGTCGATCCGTATTTGTATTACCGCTTATTGCATCCGGGTTACGAAAGCTGGACTGAAATCAGTATTGTTCAGCGCAGTCTAGAAAATTTTAATGAAAAGCCGGTGGTGGAGAACAATGTGCTGGAACAGAATTGTGTCAACTGCCATTCGTTTAACAGTCAGCAGCAGGATAAATTTCTTTTTCATGTAAGAGGTTCCCACGGGGGAACCTATTTTTGGGAGGACGGCGATCTGAAAAAAGTGAACCTGAAAACCAAAGAGATGAAAAACGGTGCGGTGTATCCGCGGTGGCATCCGTCAGGAAATTACGTGGCTTTCTCGTCGAATAAAGTGGTGCAGCGGTTTCACTCTTCGGAAATGAAAAAGATTGAAGTTTCTGATTTAAACTCAACGCTGGTAATGTACGATACACAAACCAACGAAATGATGGATGTTCCGGTTAATAATGCCGGCGGGTTTATGGACACTTACCCCGAATGGTCGCCCGACGGCAAGTACCTCTATTTTTGCCGGGCAGGTCAGATTGGCGAAGAATACGATTACCAGGATATTAAATACGATTTGTACCGGGTTGCTTTTCAGCCCGAAACCCGGAAATTCGGGGAGGTGGAAACAGTATTTGCAGCCTCGGATCAAAATTCAAGCGCTTCTTTTCCGCGTATTTCACCCAACGGAAAGTCGCTTGTTTTTACGATGCACGATTACGGCTGTTTCCCGATTTGGCACAAAGAAGCCGATTTGTACGGTCTGAAGCTGGATGATTTATCGGTTTCTAAAATGCCTGTAAACAGTGAGCATACAGAGAGTTACCATTCCTGGTCGTCGAACGGAAGCTGGCTGATTTTCAGCAGCAAGCGCGGCGACGGACTTTCGGCTCGTCCCTACATTTCGTGGGTCGACGAGAACGGCAATGCCGCTAAACCATTTGTCGTTCCGCAGGAAGATCCGCTTTTTTACAGCCAGTTTTTAAAAACCTACAATATTCCCGAATTTGCAACCACCGAAGTTTCATTTACACCGGGTCAGTTGCGCGAAGTGGCGGTGAGCAAAGCGCTGCAGGCGGAATGGACTGATGCAGAAAATTAAATTGCCTGGAAACCAATGAAGATTGCTAATCAAAAAAACAACCAACTTTTTCAGATTTTACCTTACCTGCTTTTTTTTCTGATCTCAACCTTTTTTTACTACCGGTTTGCCCATTACGTTTTCTTTCACCAGGAAAAAACATCACTTTTTTTGGTTTCTTCAGGTTTTTTGTCGGAGCATCTCGATCAACCCGGTGGATTTCTGGAATATCTCGGAAAACTTTTAACTGCTTTTTATTATTACAAACTGGCTGGAGCAGTTTTAATGAGCCTGGTTATTTTAGGATCGGTTTACCTGTTAAACCGAATCGGCAAACTGATTTCGGGAAAACCGGCTTTTTTCCTTCCGTTTCTTGCCGGGGCATTAATGGTTATTCTGCAAACCAATTACCAGTATGCTGCCTTTAATAACGTTGGAATTTTTCTGCAACTTCTTTTTTATTACCTCACACTGAGGTACCTAAAAGGTAAACCGGAATGGATAACCGTTGCGGTTTTTCCGGTTTGGTATTTTCTTACCGGTGGTTTTTCGTGGATATTTTTGTTGCTTTTTGTAATGCGTTCAGCAGTGAAAAGAGATAATCTTTGGTGGGCAAAATCTGGAGTGATTCTTTTATTGTCGGTTGTTTCAGTTTATGTTTCCAAGGAGTTTTTGTTCTTTGAAACTCCTGAAACACTTTTTCAATTTCCGTTTACAGTCCAGGGTATCGGCGGGCAGGTCCGGATTTTTGCCATCCTGGTTTTTATTGTTTTAACCAGTCCGCTGATTTTTGGAATGCGATGGAACCGCCAACAGAAAAATGCAGACAGAAATTATCGCTGGTTGCAAGTTTCTCCGTTTGTTATTCTCATTGGATTGGGAGTAGGGCTGATTTTCCGCATCGATGAAAAAAACAGCCACTATTTTCAGGTGGAAGAACTTTTTTACAAGCAGGAATACGAAAAACTGATTGCTTTTAATGCTGCCTCTCCTTCCAATAATATTCTCACCAATTACCTTAATAACATTGCTTTGGCAGAAACCGGACAACTTACCAGCCGCCTTTTTGAATTTCCGCAAAGCCCCGATGGCAGCACACTTTTTCTGGAGTGGGAAATTGTGGGTGAAGTGCTGCGCCGGGGCGGCTATTTTTATTACACCGTGGGAATGGTAAATGAGGCCAACCGCTGGGCTTATGAATACATGGTGATGCGCGGCTACACACCGGAAGTGTTGAAAATGCTGGTGAAAACCGAATTGATAAACGGGAATTACCGTGTAGCTGAAAAATACATTTCAATCCTGAAAAAGTCGGTTTTTTACCGGTCGGAAGCCCGGAAATTTGAAAAACTGCTATTTGACGATGCCGCTGTAAATGCGCATCCTGAACTGGGTGAGAAAAAACGGCTGAAACCCAAAGTCGATTTTTTTGTCCGCTCGGACGAGCCGGCAGTTAACCTCGAATACCTTGTATCTACTGATTCAGCCAATGTTTATGCATTGGAATACCAGTTTGCCTGGATGCTGATTCAGAAAGATGTTCAGAGTGTGGGGCAAAATTTGCCGCTGCTCGAAAAATTCGGTTACCGGCAAATGCCGCGCCACCTTCAGGAAGCTGCTGCCGGTTACAAATTGCTGCAAATGGGACCGTTTCCAGAGTTGGAATACCTGGAAATCGATCCGCAAATTGAGCAGCGCTTCAGACAATATTATCAAATATTTCAGCAGAACAGCTCATCAAAACAGCAGGCACAGCGTGCGCTGTACCCGAATTTTCATACTACTTTTTGGTATTACCTGTTTTTCAATTAATTCAGTTTTTAATCTACCTCTTTATTTCGGAAAAAGGCTACGAAAAGAATAAGCAGCAATACAGAAAACAATGTGGTGATTCCCCAAATCGCATCCCAGTTATATCCTGCGTCAGTATGATAATAGTCGATTAATTTGGCACAAATGAAATTACCGGCCAGCAATCCCAGGCCAAAAGTCACCAGGAAGATAAATCCCTGTGCCTGCGATTTCAGATGTTTGGGCGCTTTCTTGTCGATGTAAATTTGTCCGCCCACATAAAAGAAACCGAAAATCAGACCGTGAATCAGGATACCGATGTAGTACATCCATGACTGCGAAATTACGCCGCCGGTGTAAAAAGAGAGGTAACGAATGGCTAAGGCAATTAAACCGAAAATCATTGTTTTACGCAATCCGAATTTTTTGATGGCCAGCGGAACCAGCATCAAAAATCCCATTTCAAAAAGCACGCCCCAGTTAATGGTTAAAGAGATGTATTTTGTGTTGATGTGCAGCAGGAATTCCGAAAAATAGGAATAGTACATGGCAAACGGGATCATCGACAGGAAAGAGAGAATGATGAACATGGAAAAGTTTCTGCTCTTCATCAGTTTAAGCGTTCCGAGCCCAAAAGCTTCAATCAGTGTGGCTTTTTGTCCTTTTGCCAGCGGGGGCGTGTCGGGCAGTGTGAGGTTCATAAATGCGGCAATAACCGAGACACCTGCGCCACAGTAAAACGGCAGGTTGGTGCCGTCGAATTCAATATTCAGAAATTTAATGAAAATGATACTGAAAATTCCTGATGCTACCCAGCCGATGGAACCAAAAACCCGGACTTTTGGAAATTGCTCGGAAGGCAGGTGTGCCATGGCAATGGAACTTGTGAGGCTCCACGAGGGCATGTAAGCCAGCATGGCCAGCAGCAGGCTGAAAAACAATATGTCGGGGTTGTTGGTAGTGCCTGCCCAGAAAAGCATGATGGCATTTATAATGTTTAAACCGGATAGCACTTTTTGTGCCGAAAAAAAACGGTCGGCCAGCATTCCAACCAGCGGCGATGCGAGGCACCCAATTGCCATGGAACTTAATATGAGCGCCTTTTGGGTGCTGTCTACTTCGAGGTTGGTAAGGTACGCGGCAAGCGGAACCCACCAAACGGCATACATCATGTATTGAAGGAGCATCATTAAAGAAAGCTTGAATCTGGCCATAGTTTTAATTTTTTATCCATCGTTCACCCATTGAAAGTGAACCCGGTGATTTATGTAAGACTTATTGTTGTTTTTACTAAATGAAAGAGTTCAATTTAAAAAGACCGGCTCACCGAGCCGGTCTTTTTTAACTAACTAACCAAACTTAACTATCAATTGTAACCGGGATTGTTCGTTAATTCCGGTGCCTTATTCATTTCACTTCTTGAAATGGGCTGCCAGTAAGCATTTTGGTTGAATGTTCTTGCATCAGGAACAGTCGATTCGTCATAATTCCAGATGGTTCCGTCCTCGAAATGAAAAATTCTCATCGGATGAACATCTTCAATCACTTCTTCTGCTATCATCCATTTTCGCATGGTGTAATAGCGATCTCCTTCCCCAAATAATTCAATCTGTCGTTCATTCCGGTACCATTCCCTGGCCTGTGCCTGATCGGAAGTCACACGGTCGGGCAATCCGGCACGGTTTCGAATCATGTTCACCGCTGTGATGCCTTCTTCCACATCACCCAGTTCGATACATGCTTCAGCATAATCCAGCACTACTTCGGCATAGCGGAATTCAATCCACGTATTTTGGTTCTGGAAATATTGCCCTGCAATATCGGGTTCCATGTATTTTTTAACGTAATATCCGTTTTTGGTTCCGTTCCAGCCTTCAATATCTGCCTGGCGGGTGTCTAACCCGGCAACATACTCCTGGCCAACGGCATCATCAACAAAATCATCGATTGCATCATTAAAAGCATCCTGATTCAATCCGCTGAATCCGCTGATACCTGCTCCCAGAAAATAACCGGTCTTAACAATCCCGACAGGATCCGACCCGGCCATGTCGTCGGGGCGTGGTTGCCAAAGAGCACCGTCATAAAGTACTGTTGCATAAAAGCGGGGTTCTCTTCCTGCATAGGGATTTAATTCCGGATCAGAAGCCAGCTCTTCGCTTGTTGCTACGCGGAAGTTTTCATCGCCCGGGTTGTATTTATCCCAGTCGAATGGCGAACCGTCGGCCATTTCAAATTTACGCACCACCGGTTCCAGCGGGTTGTTGTTTCCCCAGTTGTGGTAACCATTCGGTCCCCACCACTGGTTCTGACGCACCAGGTTTCCTTCAGATTGTTTATGCTGAATTCCCCAGATAACTTCGTCGTTCCATTCGCCGGTTTGTGTGAAAATGTTGAAGAAATTGTCGGAATACATTTGAACGTCTTCTTCAGTCATCGGAGAAGGAGGATCATCTGTTGTTCCGGTTAAGGCATAATGTCCGTAATTTCCGTCCATAATTGCTTTGGCTGTGGTTTTAGCTTCCTGCAGCAATGCTTCGCGTGAACGCGACTGGAAAGAAACCAGCGGATCGGAAGAGTAGCCTCCGTGCATCAGTTCGCCGGTACTCCAGCTCAACAAACGCGATTTAAGTGCAGCAGAAGCACCTTTGGTAGCCCGTCCCTGTTCCATCTCATCTTTTTCAGGAAGAAGTTGAATGGCCTGATCGATATCGGCCAGAATAAAATCCAGCGTTTCGTCCAGGCTCGAACGGGTAGCCGACAAGAAGTCTTCTCCCAGTTCGAATGGTTCAGAAACCAAAACCAGCCCTCCGTACGAACGGAAAAGGTTGGTGTAATTGAATGCCCTGATAAAATAGGCTTCGCCTTTTATTTTTTCAAGCAATTCAGCATCAGGCTCACTGTCTACTGGCACATCATCGATGTTTCCCAGCAACACATTTACGTTTTTAATGTTGCCATACATTGCTTCCCAGCGTATCCAGTCGAAACGCGGGTTCCCGAAGTGCCCCAACTGGTCGGGGCTCATAGTACCCTTGATATTGGTATATTCACCGGGTCGGTGGATACACAACATTTCATCGGTTCCGGCAGCAAGTAAATCTTCGCGTAACCCGAGTGTGCCCGAATTGTTTCTGTTCCACCAGCCGCCCTGGCCTCCAATATAATCGTAACATTCACCCAGATAGGCTTCGGTCAGGTTGATGTCCGCGAAAACAGTCTGCTGGTTGAATGAATCAACCGCTTTCTGGTCGAGAACATCCTCACATGAGTTGGATACTATCAGCAGTACCAACATTATCATCGAATATCCTAATATTTTTTTCATATATACTAATTTTCAAGTTTCATTAAATCATTAAAATGTAACTCTTACACCAACTGCCAAAGTTCTGATAGCAGGATAAGTCAGCGGAGCACCGATTTCAGGGTCGAAATTCTTCTGTGCTGCATAAATCAGGAAAAGGTTGTTTCCTGCAAAATAGACACTGGCCCTGCTTAAGCCAATTGGTTCCACCAATTCGCGTGGCAGAGTATACGTCAGCACTGCATTTTTCAAACGTGTATAATCCATGTTGTCATAATAGTAGGTACTGTTATTTACTTCAAAATGCCAGTATAAGTCACTTCGGTTATAAGCTCTTGCCACATCGGTCTGGGTATTTTCCGGTGTCCAGCGGTTATCGAATTC
Source organism: uncultured Tangfeifania sp. (assembly GCA_964443035.1). GTDB lineage: Bacteria > Bacteroidota > Bacteroidia > Bacteroidales > Prolixibacteraceae > Tangfeifania. The sequence continues at coordinate 5,044 of CAYUBV010000023.1, read as the reverse complement.
CCACTGCATGTAGTTACCGGCCTCACCGCGACGTCCGTCAGCAATATTCATACGGTAATAAGTTCCCTGTCCCTGCACCAGAACCGCGAGATTCCAGTTGCGGTAGGATAAATCGAAATTGACACCGTAGAAAATTTCGGGTGCATCGGTTTTGTCCAGCAAAATTCTGTCGTCGCTGTCGATAACATCGTCACCACTGACATCTTCGAAAATCACATCACCCGGTTTTGCACCTGACCAGCTCGGTAATGATTCCACATGGGCTTCATCTTCAAAAATACCGATGGCTTTATACAATAATGCAGAACCGTATGGGTGTCCTTCCCGCTGTTGCCATGGAACAGCCCGTTCCGGTTCGTCCATAAATACCACTTCGTTGTGGTTGTAGGCAATGTTACCGGTAATGTCGTAGCGGAAATCGCCGTTTACTTCCTTGTGCCATCCTGCTTCAATTTCGAAACCGCGGTTATCTACTTCTGCGATGTTTTCATCGGGAAGCGCCAGACCGGTGAATCCGGGAACTGAAGCATCTCTCGGAGCAAGAATATCGGAACGTTTGCTGTAGAAGAATTCTGTATTCAACGATACCAGGTTATCGAACAACTGTGAATCGAAACCTACGTTGTAAGTGGTTTGTTTTTCCCATGTAATATTCGGGTTGGCAACACCAGCCTGCTGAACAACGGTTTCAACCACTTTGCCTGTACCAAACGTCATACCGCTTGAAAGCTGGTATTTGTTGATGTACTGGAAGGGATTTCCCGGGTCCATACCCATTTTTCCGTAGGATGCCCTTAACTTGAAATAATTGATGAAACCGAGGTTTTCCTGCCAGAATGCTTCTTCTGAAGCCCTCCATCCGGCAAGGAACCCGGGGAAGTTACCCCAGCGGCTGTCGGATGGGAATTTCAGCGAACCGTCACGACGGAAAACAACCTCAGCGAGGTATTTGCCCTGGTAGCTGTAGTTTAAACGACCGATGTATGATTTGCGTGCATAAATACTCATGGAGCCCCAGTTATTTTTGTCGGCATCGGCACCGGTATCCAGCGATTGTACCACATCAGAAATATAGTATCTGCGAAAAGCTCCAAACCAGTTGTCGTCGTCGGTTACCTGTTCAAAACCGGCAAATAAACCAACGTTGTGGTCTCCAAACTGGCGGGTGTAGTTAATACTGGCCATTCCCAGTTTCCGGATCGAACGGCTGTAATCTTCCGCCAGTTCAGGACTTGAATAACCGCGTGACTGACCGTTTAATTCCATGCTTGTAATGAATCCTTCGGAATCACGTTCTGCAGTATCCCACAAGGGGAAATAGAGTGTCCATGGTTTGCGGAACTGTTTACGGTAGAAGTTGTCGATATCCATGGTGTATTCACCCCTGATAGATAAGCCTTTTATCATTGGTGGCTCGATAACCCCTCTGAAAGTGAGTTGGTTTCTGTAGGTGGTCTGGTCATCGTAACCGCCTTCGAAAGTAGATGTTACAACCGGGTTGTCACCGTACTCGATGTCGGGCCCCGGCTCTCCGGTTGGCCAGTACGACCACTGGGTTGGAACCAGGCGGGTGGCCTGTCCGTAAATAGACCAGGCGCTTTTTACCGGGTATTTTTTGTTGTTCAGAAAACCTGCATAATCGATACCTGCTGTAAACCACTCGTTAACAGGCATGTTCAGTTTTGCCCGCATGTTGTATTGCTGGTAATTGGTTGACTCCTGTTTGTAAATGGCTTCTTCGTTTTTGTAACCCAGCGAAACAAAATAGGTCATGCCATTTGGAGTACCACCATCAATGGTAAAGTTGTGTTTACTTGTAGTTGTCCAGTCAGCTACAAGATCACCCATCCAGTCGCTGTTGGGGTGTTCCCAGGGGTCGCGGCCACTGTAAAACAGTTCGATGTCTTCGTTGGAAAAAGTTCTTTCCTTGTTTTCATAATCCTGGTATTCACTCAACATGGTGGCATAATCGCCTGAATTCAGTGCTTTTGGCAGAATGGTTGGCTGCATAAATCCCTGGTAGAACTGGTAGTTCATGCGTGGTTTACCCGTAGCACCCTGTTTTGTTGTTACAAGGATAACGCCGTTTGCCGCCTGTGCACCATAAATGGCAGCGGATGCATCTTTCAGTACCGAGATACTTTCGATGTCCATCGGGTCGACTTCTGCCAGCGATCGTCCGGGAATTCCGTCAACTACAACAAGAGGAGCTGTATTGGCGTCACCACCTAAAGTAGTACGACCACGTACCAGTATTCTTGCTGAGTTTTGTCCCGGCTCACCACTTTCCTGTATCACAACAGAACCAGGCATACGGCCTGAAATGGCATTGGTAACATCAGCCGACGGAATCGACTGAATTTTTTCACCGCTAACTGAGGTCACCGAACCAACAATGTTGGCTTTTTTCTGCGAAGCATACCCTACGGCAATTACTTCTTCCAAACCGATTGTTTCAGCCTCAAGCGTTACATTAATGTTGGTTTGGTTGCCGATTGTTACTTCCTGTGTTTGCATCCCCACAAACGAGAACACAAGTGTTTGTGCATCGGCCGGAACTTCCAATGTGTAACTTCCGTCCACATCGGTTACAATACCAGTGGTGGTACCTTTTACAACTACCGAAACACCCGGCAGCGGTTCGCCGCCTTCATCGGTAACTGTACCCGAAATGGTTTTTTCCTGCTGGCCGGCAGCAGGTGAAACTACTGCTTTGTTTTCTTCGGGAAATACAATCACCTGGCGATCGATAACTTTGTAGTCGAGCTTGTGCTGCGGTAGAATTTCGTCCAGAATTTCTTCAACCCGCGCATCTTTCGTGCTCAAAGTTACCTTTTGGTTTTCGTTCACCACATCGTTGTTGTAAATGAACTTGAACTCACTCTGATCAGTGATTGTTTGAAAGACTTCCTTCAGGCTGACTTTGTTCATCTTCAAATCGAATTTAACCGATTCGGAATAGGAACTTGCCTGAACATTGACCACCAATCCCATCAATAACATCAGAGCTATTGAAGTCCGGCGGATTTTCTTTAGCTGTCGCAAACAAAGGGACAGCAAACCTTTAGTGCTTTGTTCCATACAATAATGGTTTAGTTTGTTAAACAATAAATAATTAATTCACACATATTTCACACAATTATCCGGAAGACAGGAGTGTTTTAAGTCCGCTGCCATTCCAAAGCATAATTGGTTCAGGTTATTTTTATTTCACAGAACTGATTATTACTCCTTCATCAGTAAAGGAGTAGTTGAAGCTTTTTGCTTCTTTTAAAAGTTTTAGTATTTTATCGAGTGGCTCTTTTTCGAATTCTGCTGTAAATCTCAGCTTCCCGGTTTCCCGGCTGGCAATAAAAATGCGGGTGTTAAATTTTCGCTCCAGCTTACGGGCAATCTGAAAAAGTTCTTCACTATTAAATTCAAGGATGCCTTCTCTCCATGCTGCCGGTTCGCTGTTGTCAATTCCTGAAATATCAAATTTGCTGTTATTATCTGAGATGGTCACTTTCTCTCCGGGTTTTACCAGTAAACTTTTTTCCGGATTATTTTCCGGGCTGATTTTCACACTTCCTTCGTATAAAATAATTTCTTTGTGTTTTAGTCCCGGATAACCATTTACGTTGAAACTGGTACCCAGCACTTCTGTTTTTAAGCCGAATGTTTCAACTATGAATGGTTTTTCAGCATTGTGGCTGACATCGAAATAAGCTTCACCAATTAATTTTACCCGCCGAAAATCTTTTTCAAAAGGTTCCAGTGTTACCAGCACCGACATATTATTCAGCCAAACCCCTGTTCCGTCCGGCAAAACAACTTTTTTTACTTCCCCGGCGCCGCAGGTGTATTCTTTCAGTATAGGAGTATCTTCAGTTTGCATAAAAAACCAGGTGCCCAAACCCATTGACAGCAGGAAAAAGAAAGCGGCTGCAATTTTATAAATAAGCGATTTGTTAAAGGGGGAATTTTTTTTGTATGTGAAATCCAGTTTTTTTTCTGTTTTCTCAATAATATTGTGTGACTTGCCGGCCGGGAAAAAATACATCCAGAAGTTTTTGAGTGAATGAAAACTGCTTTCCAGGTTTTCATCCGCGCCAAGTTCATTATTGAGCTGTTCAAGTTCTGCTTCCGAAATATCGGATGTCAGCTCTTTGGCAATTAGTTCATATTGGATGTCGGTTTTTTTCATTTTTTGCTTCTGGTATAATGACGCACCAATGAATAAAATTACCTAACCAGAATTTAATTTTTTTTTAAAAAATACCCGCTTGCTTAAACCGCGATGTTTTTTGGGTTTTATTTTTTTTAATCCCAAGTGTAGCGGTAATTTTTTTGATGGCATAAACAAGGTGGTTGTTTACCGTCTTTTCAGCAACATTCATTACCCCGGCAATTTCCCTGTAACTCAAGCCGTTTATTTTTGCCAGGGTAAAAGCCAGTTTGCATTTGGGCGGCAACATCTCAATGGCTTTGTTAATCTGATCGAGAGATTCTTTATCGATGTATTCTTCTTCGGGGCCCTCAACAGGAATAAACCAAAAGTCATCCATCCCGTCGATGGATACAGTTTTATTGTTTTTCTCTTTCCGCAGGTGCGATAAGCAAGCGTTTTTCACACTTACAAAAAGATAGGCTTTAAGATTATTTATTTTTCCGAGTTCGCTGCGGTTTTCCCAGGTTTTTACAAAAACATCGCTGACGATTTCTTCGGCGACCTCTCTTTTTCGCAAAAAACTCAATGCAAACAGGAAAAGTTCGTCGGATGTACTTTCCATCAGTTGCCTGAATTTTTTCTGGTCACCCCGGGCTATAAGATTTATGCTTAATCTGTCGATAGGCATAGTTTTTAAGTTAGGCCGTTTTGTTAATACTTGTTTCAATTAGTACTTCAAATGTATGGAATGCTTTCTAAATAAAAAAGTATTTTTCACATTTATAGCCTTGTTTATTTTCGGTTTAAATAACTTCCGTTTTTAAAGTCCGAGTTTCGAATCAATTTCTTTCATTGCTTCCAGCGACAGCGCTGCAAATTCATTCAGCGGGATTC
>CAYUBV010000022.1:0-18456 GCA_964443035.1 uncultured Tangfeifania sp. | reverse complement strand
ATGCTGACCCGTGTTTACGGAATTACCTTCCCGAAACAAAAAATGCTGACCGAATACTTAGAAATGGTGGAGGAAGCCAAAAAACGCGACCACCGCAAAATTGGCAAAGAGATGGAACTGTTTACTTTTTCGGAAGCCGTGGGGCAGGGATTGCCGCTGTGGCTGCCTAAAGGAACAGAACTAAGGATGCAACTCGAGGATTTTCTGAAGAAGGTTCAGAAAAAATATGGCTACGACCAGGTGATGACACCACATATTGGCGATGTGAGATTGTACAAAACATCGGGGCATTACGAAAAATACGGCAAGGATTCTTTTCAGCCCATTACCACTCCCTCTGAAGGAGAAGAGTATTTGCTGAAACCGATGAACTGCCCGCATCACTGCGAAATTTACAAGGTAAAACCACATTCATACAAAGAGCTGCCGGTGCGCATGGCGGAGTTTGGAACCGTATACCGCTACGAGCAAAGTGGCGAGTTGCACGGGCTCACCCGCGTGCGTGGATTTACACAGGACGATGCACATATTTTCTGTCGTCCGGATCAGTTAAAAGATGAATTCAAGAAAGTAATCGACATTGTTTTTATCATTTTTAAAGCTTTGAGTTTTAAAGATTATACCGCACAAATTTCGCTGCGCGATCCGAATACTCCGGAAAAATATATCGGAAAATCAGAAAACTGGGACAAGGCCGAACAGGCTATTATTGAAGCCTGTGAGGAAAAAGGATTGAAAACAGTGACCGAAATCGGCGAAGCTGCATTTTATGGTCCAAAACTCGATTTTATGATTAAAGACGCGCTGGGACGGAGCTGGCAGCTCGGAACAATTCAGGTGGATTATAACCTCCCGGAGCGTTTCGATTTGGAATACATTGGCTCGGACGATAATCGCTACCGCCCGGTGATGATACACCGTGCGCCTTTCGGATCGATGGAACGTTTTGTGGCTGTGTTGATTGAACATACTGCCGGGAAATTCCCGATTTGGCTCGCTGCCGAACAGGCCGTAGTTTTACCGATAAGTGAAAAGTACAATGAATATGCGCAAAAAGTTTCAGGTTTTCTAAATATTTCCGATATTCGCACCGTCGTCGACGATCGTAATGAAAAGATAGGTAGAAAGATACGCGATAATGAACTAAAGCATATACCTTATTTGTTAATAGTAGGAGAGAAGGAGGCTGAATCGGAAACTGTTTCGGTTCGCCGGCAGGGCGAAGGCGACAAAGGAGAGATGAAAATCAGTGAGTTTTCTGATTTTCTGAACAGGGAAGTTAGAGATCAATTATCAGGATTGTATAACTAACTAAATATAGGAGGAATTTAAAATAGCTATTAAAAGAAAAGGGCCCGGACGGTCACCATTCAGAAGAAGAGACCGTGGTCCACTACACAGGATTAACAGGAATATCACAGCCCCAGAAATAAGGCTGGTAGGAGATAATATTGAAAATCCCGGGGTTTATCCCGTGAGAGAAGCGTTAAAAATTGCCGACGAAAAAGAGTTGGATTTGGTAGAGATTTCGCCCAAAGCCGATCCGCCGGTTTGTAAAATAACCGATTACTCCAAGTTTCTTTATCAGCAGAAAAAGAAACAGAAGGAGATGAAGGCAAAAACGCAAAAAATTGTGGTGAAGGAAATACGTTTCGGTCCGCAAACCGACGACCACGATTTTGAATTTAAGATGCGGCACGCCGAAAAATTTCTGAAAGACGGGGCAAAAGTTAAAGCGTTCGTGTTTTTTAAAGGCCGCTCGATTATCTTTAAAGAGCAGGGCGAGATATTGTTGCTGAAACTGGCTACCGCGGTTGAGGAGTTGGGAACAGTGGAACAAATGCCGCGGTTGGAAGGAAAACGAATGACAATGATGATTTCACCGAAGAAAAAATAATACAGTTCTTTGATAACATTTAAGAAAGTAGCATTATGCCAAAAATGAAAACAAATTCCGGTGCTAAAAAACGTTTTAGGTTAACCGGAACAGGTAAAATTAAAAGGAAACATGCTTACAAAAGCCACATTCTGACCAAGAAAAGCAAAAAGAGAAAACGGAACCTGGGATACTGGACAATCGTTGACTCTGCCAATCAGAGAAATGTGGAACTTTTGTTGAATATGAAATAATTTCCTTAGTTAAAAAAGTAAATAACCAGGTGATTGTGCCTAAAAGTATTTCCGTCGGCTGACGGAGATCGCCGATTACCAAAAAAGTAAAAAGTATGCCAAGAAGTGTAAATCATGCAGCATCACGTGCCCGCAGAAAAAAAATACTGAAGAGAACCAAAGGTTACTACGGTGCGCGTAAAAATGTTTGGACCGTTGCGAAGAATACCTACGAAAAAGGATTGCAGTACGCATATCGCGACAGGAAAGCCAAAAAAAGAACATTCCGTGGATTATGGATCCAGCGAATCAACGCAGCCGCCCGTTTGGAAGGCATGTCGTATTCGCAGTTCATGGGATTGTTGAAGAAGAACGATATTGAAATCAACCGCAAGGTACTGGCCGATTTGGCAATGAACCAACCGGATGCGTTTAAAGCTATCGTTGCAAAAGTGAAATAACAAAGCTGTATTTTCCAGGGTGAAATAATATTGACCCGGTTTGTCATCAGACAAGCCGGGTTTTTTGTGTTCGGGACCGGCGATTTGTAATCGCCGATTCAAACATTGAACGGTTCTTTTTGATTTTTTGTGACAACCGTCAAGCGATTCAGTCCGCTTGACGGATTAGTGTTTATTCTTTCGGAAGAAATACTTTTTCAATATCCGTAAAATATTTTTCAATTTTTTCTAACTTTAAAAGCAGAAAACGCATTGTTTTGAAAAAACCAAAAAAGAATCATTAAACAATTAATCATGCCTTATGAAAATTAAAATTTTAGTTCTACTTACAATCTTATTCCTGGTAATTTCTTTGGGTAATGCGCAGGATAACAATAGCTCCGTAAATTTAAATATTCAGCTTAGCAATTATTTAAACGAATATTTTTCTCCCATAAATCCGGGTATTGAAATTCTTTATCAAAATAAAGTTGTGAGCTTATTTTCTATCTCTGCAGGAATTAATTATAGTTTCACTTCATGGCAAAAATCGGTAGGAGTAAAAAGCAATTTTAAAAGAAGGTATCATGAAATATTTGTTCCTGTAATTTTTAAAGGAAGAATCAGCAATGGATTTAATGCTGCATTTGGAATCTATTCGGGATGGTTGTTCAATGGAAAAGAACTTTACAAAGGAAGCAGTTCAACCGGCAATTGGAACGACAATACTCATAATACGGGTTACGATGAAAGTTCGAAATTTGCAGCGGATTTGTTTTTCGGACTGGAGCTTTTTAATTTTACAAAACCAAACAATAAGAGCCACTCATTAAAATTTACACCTTTCCTGAAATACAGGCTGAAGGAAAACTGGCTCGATGAAAACAGAGACAACCCGACCAGTTTTGGATTAAAAATCAATTACCTGATAAATTTTAGCAGATGAAAAAGTAACCGTTCTCTCTAAAAAGAACGGTTACTTTCTGCTTTACATGGCAACCGTCCAGCGGTTCGATCCGCTTGACGGATTAGCAGAAGAAACCATCCTACCAAACCGTTTTTATAAAACCACCATCAACAGCCAGGCTCACACCTGTTATAAACGAAGCCGCAGGCGAAAGTAAGAATGCACCGGCTTTGCCAAATTCTTCGGTGGTACCGTATCGTCCGATTGGAATATTCCCTTCATTCTTTTGTTTCACTTCCGAAACGGGAATCCCGGTTTTTTCGGAGATATTCTGGTCGAGTGCTTTCAACCGGTCGGTGTCGATGCGGCCGGGCAGCAGGTTGTTTACCCGGATGTTTTCGCCGGCCAGTTCGTTAGAGAGGCTTTTCACCAGGCTGGTAACACCTGAGCGAAAAACATTGGAAAGCAACAACCTGTCCACCGGCTCTTTTACCGACATGGAAGTGATGGTGAGAATGGAACCGCCTCCACCGGCTCTCATAGAAGGCAACACCCCGCGGATGAGCCGCACTGCACTCATCAGTGTAAGGTTAAAAGCAGCTTCCCAGTCGTCATCCGAAAAATCGTCGAAATTTCCCGGGGGCGGACCACCTGCGTTAACTACCAACCCGTCGATGCGTTCAAATGCATTTTTAACTTCAGCTACCCAGTTTTGGATTGAATCTTTGTCTGCTGCATCAAACACCGAAGCATGAATTGTTGAACCTGTTTCATTTCGCAATGTTTCGGCAGCTTTTTCCACCTCATTTTTTGTACGGCTGGCAATGCAAACTGTGGCGCCGTTTTTTGCCAGTTCGCGGGCAATACCGTATCCCAGTCCCTTGCTGGAGGCTGCAACCATAAAAACTTTGTCTTCTATTTGTAAATCCATAATTTTTAAAATTCCAATTAGCAAAAATCAAATCACAAATAAATTACAAATAACAAAACTCAATTGTTGAACAATAAAAGTACAACTCAAAGTACTAATTGCAAAAGTTTGGATTTTGTCATTTGATTATTGGCCATTGTTTGAAGTTTGTTATTTGTTATTTGGTGCTTTTGTCAGTGCATACGTAGCAAATGATGCCAGCCAGTGTGCGCCGGTATATTCGTCTGAATCCATTTTTTCGTAGCTGTAGTTGAAATGCTTTTCTCCCAAATCAATCATTCTCTGGTTATTTAATGCTTTCCCCATTTCGAAAAGACACCAGGCACGGCTGAAGTTTAATCCGTCGAGGTGAGCCAGTTTGCCATCGCTGCGGTCAGTTACCTCAGCAACTTCCATGAATTTTTCCGGATTTTTCTGAAAGCCCGGCAAAAAATCTTTGAGCCATTTTTTGTATTCTTTTTCAGGCAAAACTTTCTGCATTAAAGCTGCTTCCTGCAGGCAGGGCGAAAAGAAATCGAAACCACCCGGCTCCCACGTAAGCGGGCAGTTTGCATCGTTCAAAAAATATTCTTTGGCTTTTACTTCAATTTTAGCAGCCAGTTCTGCATCATATTTTCGGGCATAATCGTAGGCAAACGACATTCCAAATGCAATGTTGGTGTGTTCTCCCACGCGAATCGGATAAGTCAGTTTATCAAGAAAACCGGAGAACTTTTCAGAAATCAATTCCACGAGTGGTAACAAATTCTGATGCATTTCTTGCGATTCAGGAGAATCCCATTCCAGGAGCGCTTCATCCAGTTTTAAAAGCCACGCCCAGCCGTAAGTTCGTTCGTAATTCTTGTTGTGTTCATCGTCGAAATATTCCATCTCTTTTTGAATATTCTCTTCAGTGATGTTCTTTTTAAGTTTGGTCAGAATTTCATCATAATATTCAAAATCGGGAAATTCTTTCAGGATGGTCACGAGTGTCCAGTGCCCGTGCACCGACGAGTGCCAGTCGAAACAGCCGTAAAAAGCCGGATGAAGTTCGCGCGGCGGAGCGAGGTAACTTTCGTCGCCAAGCACCTGGTTCAGTTTGTTCGGGTATTCCTGGTCGATGCATTCATACGCGAAATGATACAGGTAGCTGGCTTTTTCAAGATTAAAATCAAGCGGGTTTTTTGGTTGCGCCTGCGATGTGAAAAATAATAAACTCAAAATAAGTAGTATAAATAATTTCATTGAAATCGGTTTTTCCCGAAAATACTATTTCTTTCCGAAAAGGGGATTTATACAATCTTCATTTCTTTTTTACAAATACAGCCACAATTGCCGAAGTAAAAACTCCAAGGCCAACAGCGCTCATTAAACTTTGCCAGATATAATTTTCAAGGCTGAAATACTCCTTTGCACGCGCCAGGTCCAATTCTCCGGTTTCAACGGCATGTTCAATGGCATTTTCGAAATAGTTGGGAGTTATAAATTCGCTGATGAGGTATTGTGTGAGCGGGCTCAGTATTGCCACAACAACGGTAACACCAAGCCCGGTAATAAAACCCTGCACCCAGGTCATTTTTCCGTTGAAATGGTTTTTGCGTTTGTCGAGCAAAGCCAGCACGTACATTAAAATGGAAGGAACGGCAAAAAACAGTGTATAAATCCGGTGCTTATCAATGTGTTTATCGTGCCAGCCCAGCATTTTCTCCATCCACATCCATAGCAGCGTGACAATTGTAAAAATAATTCCCCATTTGATTTCGATTCCGAATCGTTTCATTATAATTGGATTTTAAACAGGTTTTAGTTTAACACAATATAAGGAAATAATTTTTGTGTTCTTATGCATAATATTAAAAATTTAGATACCAGCCTGAACTCCAACCTCTCTTTTATGTTACTTTACTTTGAAAATTGAAAAATCATTTTGATGCGTTACTTGTCTCTTATTCCTTTAATTCTATTTGTTTTTCTGATTTCATGCAACCAAAACAGGTTTCCCGAGAAGGTTACTCAAAAAGTAAACCCAGGTAACGTAAAACTAAATGATCATTTTTTTGAAACTGAATTATCAAACAGAGATTCTGTTTCAGAGGAAAAAAAATATGAATTCAGACTCAACAGTTTAATGGCGTTTTTGAAAAAATACGAAGAGGAAGCTTCGGATTTTAATACTGAAAATTTCAAAGAAAACTGGGATAACACTTTGGAAAGAATTGAGGAGGTTGATATTGGCACAGAAACTGCTAAAAAATGGTTCAGGGCTACCGGCCTGCTTTTTGAACTGACCGGCGAAGCAAAATACAGCCAAGAACTGGAGCGGGTAATTTATACAAGTTTTAAAAGAAATCTTGCTGAAAATGAAATTGAGGAACTTGTAAAACCGTACGTTTTCACAAAAAACGTAGATCACGTTCATGTGAATTTGTTTGTTCCTTCTGAAATCAGTTACAGACATAGTATGGGTGGAGAGGTAAAAATCAGGCAGGAAACCAACTATCCGGAAAGTGGCCGTGTGCGCTTGAAATTCAGCATGACAGATAAACAGTACATCGAACTGTTTATCAGGATTCCATCCTGGGCCGAAGATGCCTCGGTGATAGTAAAAGGCGTCAAATATATTGCGCCACCTGGCGGCTACAGCAAAATCGCAAAAAAATGGAAAGAAGGGGATGTGGTTGAAATCGAATTCCCCATCAGCAAAAAATCGGATTACCTCAGGTAGAACCTAACATTTGGGCAGCGCGTTCAAACGTGCCGGTCCGCCTGTGGATGTTTCCTGGTAATGGCTTTGCAAACCGATTCCATTTTCAGTAAAATTACGGCAAATGAACTTTACTTTGTCTACATATCAAACTGAATTTGTATTTTTACGTGAAAATTCAAAAATATGAAAGTATACTATCTGATTTTAATTCTTGCTGTATTGACAGCCTGTTCATCAAAACAACAAAAAGAAATTGAAATGCCTTATTCGAAATCTGATTTCCAGGGGGTTGTCGACGGGAAACCTACCCGCATGTTTAAAATGGAAAACGAAAACGGAGTGGTTGTAACCCTGACCAATTACGGAGCCAAAATAATTTCGGTTTATGCACCCGACCGCAAAGGAAATTTTGAAGATGTGGTGCTTGGTTTTAATTCGCTTGCCGAATACGAGCAATACGGTGCCAGCCATGGTGCGGTGGTAGGGCCGTTTGCCAACCGCATTGCCAATGCTCAGTTTACCATCGATGGCGAAACGTATCATTTGCCGGTGAATAACGGCGAAGCCTGTTTGCACTCGGGCCCCGAAAGCTGGTACCGCAAAGCCTGGGATTTCGAGAAAACCGGGAATGTAGCTACTTTTTCGCTGGAAAGTGCTGACGGGGAATTTGGTTTTCCGGGAAATAAAACAGCAAGAGTGACCTATACACTGACAGATGATAACGAGTTAAAAATCGATTATCAAATAACAACCGACAAAGCCTGTCCGATAAATGTGACCAACCATAGTTATTTCAATCTGAATGGCGAAGGCCAGGGAACTATTCTCGATCATGTGCTGGTGATTAATGCCGAAAAATCGACACCGGTAATCGATGCCGGCATGATTCCCACCGGGGAAATTGAAGATATTCGCGGAACTGTGCTCGATTTTACCAATCCGCAAAAAATCGGCGACCGGATAGACGACGACCACGCACAACTTAATTACGCCTCGGGGTATGATTTCAACTATGTACTGGATAAAGAGCCCGGCGAACTGGCTTTTGCTGCCAGCGCTTACGAACCCGAGAGCGGCAGGTTTATGGAAGTGTTTACTACCGAGCCCGGAATTCAGCTTTACACAGGCAATCATTTAAAAGGAAATGAGATTGGTAACAGCGGCAATGCTTATACAGCACGCACCGGATTTTGTTTGGAAACACAGCATTTCCCCGACAGCCCGAATCAACCGGACTTCCCGGAAACAGTGCTTGAGCCGGGCGAAATATTTAAGTCGACGACTATTTATAAATTTTCTGTGAAAGAATAGAACTTGTACCGGTGAAGAAATGAATTGCCACAATTGTTCCTTTGGAAAAAGGATTTGTTGTGGCAATTTGTTTTAAGGAACATTCAGCTTTTCAGTCTGTTGCAATTCATGAGTTTAGAAGGGATATTTATTTGAAAAATAAGCAGACGGCTGTTAAGAAGTAATAATTATACCTGAATTTCGTTTGTTAGAGTTTGATGGTATAACTTAAAAATTTTGAGGAGAAGAAGAATAAACGACAAAGACTGGTTCAGGAATATTTTTAATGAAAATTATGAATATATCCGGAATTACCTGTACTACCTGTCGGGCGATATGGAACTTGCCGAAGATTTGGTGCAGGATGTTTTTCTTCAGCTTTGGGAAAAAAAGGACAACATAAAAGATGAAACAGTGCGGGCCTTTTTATTTACAGTTGCTAAAAATGATTTTCTGAAAAGCACCCGCCGAAAAAAAAATGATTTAAAATTCAGGGCAGGTTTTTTTGAAAATACAGAAAACAAATCTCCGGAATATATCCTGGAAATGAAGGAATTTGATGAGAAACTGCAACGCATTATTTCAGGAATGCCGGAAAAATGCCGGACCGTTTTTTTAATGCACCGGATTGACGGCATGACGTATAACGAAATTGCAGGCACCCTGAAAGTCACTGTAAAAGCCATTGAAAAACAAATGAGCAAAGCGTTATCTATTTTGAATGAGAAACTGGGAAAGAAAATTTAATTTGAAATAAAAATAAAACAGCTTTTGAAAATACCGATTCGACATATTTTACTTGCATTTCTCTTTTTAGTCTTCTTTGTGAAGGTGAATGCCCAGCAACCGGTTATCACTTATTCTTCAGAAGGAGAATCGCTTTCTTTTGTTTTGGAAGAATTAAGTAACCGTTACGATCTGAAATTTGCATTCAATTCAGGTACTTTTCAAAACATTGAAACACGCTTTGATTTGGAGGAAGCAACCCTTGATGAATTCCTGCAATTGCTGGAAGATGAATATTTTATCCGGTCGAAGAATATTGACGGAACCTGGGTGCTGGTGGCCGAGGTACCAGCCATTTCAGGAAAAAAAGAGATGAAACCGGAAACAGCAGTTTTGTCGGGTTATGTAAAAAATAAAACAACCGGTGAGAGTTTAATTTACTGCAATGTGGCAACCGCCAACAACAGGGGAGGAATGACCAATGAATTGGGATTTTTCAGTTTTGAAGTACCCGCAAAAGATACGGTGGTAATTTCTGTTAGCTATGTGGGATTTCAACGTTTGGATACATTGGTTACACCTTCAAAAAATATAGTAATTGCGCTTGAACCTTCCGAAATTGTGCTCGATCCGGTTCAGGTAATCCATTATGAAAAGGATGTGCTTCAGGCGTCTCCCTATGTAGAAAAAATCAGTTTTAACCCGCTTAAATCGTCTGATATTCCGCGAATTTCGAACGATGATTTGGGAAATGCCCTGACCCTGATTCCCGGTGTTAATTTTTTGCAGGGCGGAATTTCAGGTCTGTCTATCAGGGGAAGTTCGCCAACTGATAACCTGGTATTGCTCGACGGGATTCCGGTGCTCGAAACCAACCATTTGCTGGGGAACATGAGTGTACTGAATTCAAAATTTGTAAACCAGGCATTTGTTTCACGCGGTGGGTTCGATGCTTCTTATGGCGGTCGTGTTGCCGGTTTAATAGAAATTTCAGGAAAATCGGGTGAAAACAAAAATCCCTATTTTGATGTATCGGCCAACCTGCTAAATACAAACGTGCTGGCAAGTGTTCCGCTTTCCGAAAAATTTTCGGTAACTGCTGCCTGGCGCCGCTCGTTTATCGATCAGTGGCAGAATTACATGTACTATCGTTTAATTGACGATGTAATAGCGACTGAGGACAATCCGGTGACTTCCACCATTATTCCAAAAGTTAAATACGATGATGTAAATGCAAAATTGAGTTTTCACCCGTCGGATAAACTGGAATTCAACCTGAATATTTTGTACGGAAAAGACGAGCAAAGCAGAGATTTCGAGCTGATTCAGACCAACGATTATTACCGGAATGAGCGGACTTTCGGGGAAAATCTTGGAGCGAGTTTTAACTGGAAATGGCAGGCAAGTGAGAAATGGTTTCATTCATTTTCTACAGGAATGTCGACACTCGAAAGCAAGCGAATAGATGAAACAGGTGAATTGAAGGAAGTTACTGAAGTGATTGAAAATCCCGGGCAGGGACAGGGGAAAGGGAAAGGATTGGTAAAAACCAGAGAACGCACTTTCACCCGCGAAGTTTTTGACATCGACAACGGATACAACTATCTCGAAGAATTCAGGGCCGACTGGAAAACCACTTTTAAAACCGGTATTTTTGAAAATGAAGCAGGCCTGGGAATTACAGCAAACAGCTACAATTACGATTTTTATGCCGAACGCACCGAAGCCGATATTGAAATCGATTCGATTGCCAGTGAATCGACCCTGAAGATGTTAAACGCCTTTTTGCAACAGCGCATCGATTTGAATGAGCAGTTTCATTTCAGGTGGGGACTGCGAACCAACATCGATTTGGCAAACGGAAAAAGCTACTGGCAGCCGCGGGCAGGATTGGAGTTTTACCCGGTTGACGGATTAAAAATTTATACTTTATCCGGTGTTTATTACCAGTTTTTGTCGGGAATCAAACGTTTCGACAGCCAGGGTTATTTTAACCGGCTTTGGTACCTGCCATCCGAAAACGGGCTGGGTACAGTAAATGGAAACCATTTTATTGCCGGATTAAAATATGAAAGCCGGGGCTGGTTTGTCGATTTTGAAGGCTACCTGAAAAATTCATCGGGGAGAGTGAATTTGTTTGCTGAAGAAGTCGTTTCGGGAAATGAATTATCTGTGGCTTATTTTCCGTATGAGATGGATGAAAAAAACCGGGGACTGGATTTATTCGTTCAGAAAAAGCAACGCCATTTTAACCACATGATTAGCTATTCGCTGTCATCTTTCGAAGTGAAAACCGAAGGATTTCTGGACAATAAATGGTTTCCCGATTACAATGACCGGCCGCACCGTTTGAAAATTACCGAAATGGTAAACTGGCGGAACTGGACACTCACCGGAAGCTGGCAAATTGCAAGTGGTTTGCCGGTTTTGAGATCTCTGGCCTCCGAAAGTAAAGAAGACTTTCAGCGAACCGGAAACTTTTCTCAGCTTGATTTTGCACTAACGAAAAAAGTTGTGCTTTCAAGGTTTGTTTTAGATGCCGGGGTGTCCATGCTCAATGTCCTGAACCGCGAAAATGTGGTGGAGGTAAACTACCTTCGTTTTTCTTCTGAATTGGGATCCATGACCGTGCGTTCCGACATTTCTGCCCTAGGATTTACTCCTGTCTTTTTTATGAATGTTCGTTTTCAGTAAAAAAAATCATATTTACAGTTTGATTTAAATTACTGATTATCATTTGTTTGAGTTGAAATAAAGGCGTATTTATTATTCATCTTCAAAAAAACAGCAATTTCCGGTAGGGTAAACCGAGGGTTGTGGATACTAAAGGTGTTACAAATAATAAAATAGTGTCTGGGAAAACTTTTTGGATGTATGAATAAGAATCGAAACAATCAATCAATTTCGGAAAAGGCAGATCAACTGCTCAACAGTTACCAGGTTCATGCAAAAATGGACAAAGAGGAAGTACTGGGCACTATTTTAAATAAAATTGAGCAGAAAGAAAATACACCCGTCCGAAAAATCAACTGGTACCAGGTTGCGGGCATTTCAGCCGCTGCTTCTGTTGCCGTGCTAATTGTTTTCTGGTTTTTTACGGCATCTATTACTGTTAATTCTGAAATGGGAGAAACGCTCACCTACCGTATGCCCGACGATTCGAGGGTAGTTTTACACGAAAACAGCTCCGTGAAATTTGGGAAGTACATCAATAAACGAAATGTTGCCTTAACAGGAAAAGCTTATTTCGAAGTTGTAAAAGGCGATGGATTTGTTGTTAAAACCAAAAACGGAAATGTAACAGTATTGGGAACACGCTTTTTGGTAGCTGATAATAATGAGGAACTTAACGTAAAATGTTATGAAGGAAAAGTGAAGACTGAGTTCAACAGGAATTCATGGGTTCTTGAGCCGGGAACTCAGTTTTATGGCAGCAGCAACTCTGCCGGAAAAAATGAAATTACCGAAAAAACAGAATATCCTGAATTTGCTCAATTCGTTGGAAGTTTTTCCAATACACCACTTTTTAAAGTGATTCAGGAAATTGAAGGATTCTTTGATGTGAATATTGAATTGAAAGCGAATAAAACCGAAAAATTTTCCGGTACCATCGAAACCGGAAACCTCGAAAGCGCACTTACGATTGTATGTGAATCGCTTGGGTTGAAATACGAATTTGAAGATGACAACAGAATAGAAATTCTTTAACACTTAAAAAAGATGAAAATGAAAACAAGAATGAAACAATTATTGAAAACAAGATTTACGGGAATCGTTTTATTATTAGCTGCAATGGGATTAATTGTCGGTTGCAGCCAAACGGATGATTCAGATTTTGAAACTGAGCCCGGAAATGGCTATGTAGTTATAAAACTTACTGATGCACCATTCCCTGCCGATTTGGTAGCCGAAGCAAATGTCACCATTGATTGGGTTCAGATGCTCGCATACACTGCTGATAATGAAGAAGGTGAAGGTGAAATGAATGGAGCTGATTCGGCAAATGTTATGTTTGAAATGGAAGAAGCTGTAACATTCAATCTTTTAGATTTGAACAATGGAGTAACAGCTATTTTGGGCGAAAAAGAAATTCCGGCAAACAACTATTCGCAAATAAGATTGCATATTATCGATGCAAACATTTTGCTTAAAGATGGAACGGAGTATGATTTGAAAGTTCCGAGCGGAAATACCAGTGGCCTGAAAATTAAAATGGATCCGTACCTGACTCTTGAAGATGGCGGATATGCCGAAGTTTTGCTTGATTTTGACGTAAGCCGTTCTTTTGTTGTGAGAGGCAATATAAATAAAGGAAAAGTAAACGGATTTATTTTTAAACCGGTTGTAAGAGCAGTTGCCAATGTTCAAACTGCCACAGGTGAAGTAAATGGCATTGTTTCAGATACTACAGGTACTTTGCTCGATGATGCGTTGTTGACATTGATGTCAGGTCAAGACACAATTACATCGGCCATTACCGATACCACAGGTTTTTATGCAATGATTGGAATCGCCCCGGGTGATTATACCTTGTTTTGCGATAAAGATAGTTTTGAAATTGCAGAGGAAGATATTTCTGTTGCAGCTGAAATGGTTACTGAGCAGGATTTTGAACTTGTTCCGGTAGATGATAATAATTAGAGATTAAAAGCGGAGAGAATAATTGGTTAATGTTTTAAGGCAGATAAATTGTTTGAGAAAAAAAGAAAGGCGCCAATTCGGCGCCTTTTGGTTTTATAATTTTATCGTAATAATTATTCTTCTTTTTTAATCAGCTTCAGGTTTAACTCCTCGAGTTGTTCCGGAGAGATGGGCGATGGGGAATCAATCATCACATCGCGGCCTGCATTATTTTTCGGGAATGCAATTACATCGCGGATTGAATTGAGGCCTGCAAAAAGCGAAACCAAACGATCGAAACCAAATGCGATACCGGCATGTGGTGGCGCACCGTATTTAAAAGCATTCATCAGGAAGCCAAACTGGGCCTCGGCCTGCTCAGGTGTGAATCCCAGAACTTTAAACATTCGTGCCTGCAGTTCTGAATCAAAAATTCTTACAGAACCTCCGCCAATTTCCACACCATTGATTACAAGGTCGTAGGCATTTGCGCGAACATCGCCCGGGTTGGTATCGAGCAATTTAATATCTTCCGGTTTTGGTGCTGTAAACGGGTGGTGCATGGCATAAAAGCGCTCTGTTTTTTCATCCCATTCCAGCAGCGGAAAATCGACTACCCACAACGGTTTGAATTCACCTTTTTCGCGCAGTCCCAGTCGTTTTCCCATTTCCAGACGAAGCTCGCCAAGGGCGTTCAGCGTTTTTGATTTGTCGCCTGAAAGAACAAGGATTAAATCTCCCGGCTGGGCATCCGTTTCTTCGGCCCACTGTTTTAAATCTTCGGGTGTGTAAAATTTGTCGACAGAAGACTTAAAACTGCCGTCTTCGTTGTATTTCACATACACCAGGCCTTTTGCACCTATTTGCGGGCGTTTTACCCAGTTGGTCAGTTCGTCGAGTTGCTTACGCGAGTAACCGGCACAGCTTTTTGCGCAAATGGCTCCAACATACTCAGCCGAATCAAAAACATTGAATCCTTTTCCTTTTACCGTTTCTGAGATATTCGAAATCAGCATTTCAAAACGAATATCGGGTTTGTCGGAACCATATTTATCCAGGGCTTCGGAGTAGGGCATCCGTGGAAAATCTTCCACTTCCACATTCAGTACATCTTTAAACGTAAATTTGGTCAGACCTTCAAAAGTATTCAACACATCTTCCTGCTCCACAAACGACATTTCGCAGTCGATTTGTGTAAATTCCGGCTGCCGGTCGGCACGCAAATCTTCATCTCGGAAGCATTTTACAATTTGAAAATATTTATCGAACCCGGCTACCATCAGCAATTGCTTAAAAACCTGCGGCGATTGCGGGAGCGCGTAAAATTCACCGGGATTCATACGCGACGGGACCACAAAATCGCGTGCACCTTCCGGTGTCGATTTTATCATTACCGGGGTTTCGGTTTCAATAAAACCTTCGTTGTTTAAATAGGTGCGCACTGCATGTGCCATTTTTGCACGCAACTCGAGGTTGAAACGTACATTTTTCCGGCGTAAATCAAGGTATCTGTATTTCATGCGCAAATCGTCACCACCATCGGTATCTTCCTGAATTGTAAAAGGAGGAACCGCAGAAGGACTCAGAATTTTTATCTCCGCCACTTCTATTTCGACCTCTCCTGTGGGGATATTTTTGTTCTTGCTCGAACGTTCCCTCACTTTTCCTTTTGCCTGGATAACAAATTCGCGGCCCAGTTTTTCCAGTTTTTCTTTTACTTCCTGCGACGCATTTTCGTCAATCACCAACTGTGTAATTCCGTAACGGTCGCGTAAATCAATAAATGTCATAGCTCCCAAATCCCTGACACGCTGCACCCATCCGGCCAGTTTTACTTCCTGATCAATGTTCTCTGCTCTTAGTTCTCCGCACGTATGTGTTCTGTACATGATACTTTTTTTTGATTTGGTTGCGAAAATAAGAAGATTTTAGCAATTTTATCGGGTAAGTTTAACAGCTTTTAAAACATTTTATGATTGAACCTTTTGGTGATGAATATTTTATGAAAAAGGCCTTTGCCGAAGCTATTCAGGCTTTTGAAAAAGGAGAAGTCCCGGTTGGCGCAGTAGTGGTTTCAAATCAAAAAATTATTGCGAGGGCGCATAATTTAACCGAAACCCTGAACGATGTTACCGCCCATGCCGAAATGCAGGCCATAACTGCGGCTGCCAATATGTTTGGAGGTAAGTACTTAAACGAATGTACTTTATATGTTACTCTCGAACCCTGCCTGATGTGTGCCGGAGCACTTGGCTGGGCGCAAATCGGGAAAATTGTTTTTGGAGCGTTCGACGAAAAACGGGGTTACCAGAAATATTCGGAGAA
Source organism: uncultured Tangfeifania sp. (assembly GCA_964443035.1). Lineage (GTDB taxonomy): Bacteria > Bacteroidota > Bacteroidia > Bacteroidales > Prolixibacteraceae > Tangfeifania. The sequence continues at coordinate 2,422 of CAYUBV010000022.1, read as the reverse complement.
TGCGCTTCATCCGAAAACAGATGTGATTGGCGGAGTGATGGGCGATGATTGCGCTGAACTTATGCAGGAATTTTTCAGAAAAAAAAGATGAGATTTAACCTTCGCGCTCATTTTTTAAACTTCCATGTTTCAAATATTTCAGAAAATAATTAAGTTTGACATTCTAAAATTTTTTAAAAAGAATTTACAAGATTCTTATAATTTTATATCATTAATAAAGGTATGACTGAAAACAGACGCCTGATTTCGCTGGATGCACTTCGTGGATTTACCATTGCTGCAATGGTACTGGTGAATTACCCGGGAAGCTGGAGCCATGTTTTTCCTCCGTTGCTGCACGCAGAATGGAATGGGCTGACGCCTACCGATTTGATTTTTCCGTTTTTCATTTTTATCGTCGGAATTTCTGTTGCGCTGGCCTACACAAAACGGCTCAATGCCGGTGTTCCCAAAATGCCGATGTACCGGAAAATTTTGTTCCGGTCGTTAAAAATATTTGCTGTTGGCGTGTTGCTTTGGCTGTTTCCAAAATTCGATTTTGAGCATGTTCGTTTTGCCGGGGTTTTGCAGCGAATTGCCATCGTATTCCTGTTTTCAGCACTGCTTTTTCTGAATTCAAAATGGAAAACACAGGCAATAGTTGCCGCTGTTTTGCTGGTTGGTTACTGGCTGACAATGGTTTTGATTCCTACTCCCGGGCAGGGACAACCCATGCTGGAACCGGGAGTAAACCTCGCTGCGTGGGTCGACAGTAAATACCTGCCTGGCTATATGTGGCAGGAAACCTGGGATCCGGAAGGATTATTCAGTACGCTTCCGGCCATTGCCACCGGAATCACAGGATTGCTGGCCGGCCATTTAGTTTTGGGCAAAATGTCGCAGGAACGTAAAATTATCTACCTGTTTTCCTACGGATTCTTTGCGTTCATTATCGGCTATTTCTGGAATTATGTATTCCCCATCAATAAAAATCTTTGGACCAGCTCGTTTGTGATGGTTACTTCCGGACTGGCTGCTATGTTGCTGGCAGTAAGTATGTTTTTTGTAGATGTAAAAGGCCACACCCGGTTCACAAAACCGGGAATTGTTTTTGGCTCGAATGCCATTGCTGTTTATGTGTTGGCAGATGTTTGGGCCCAGTTTTTTTATACTATAAAATACGGCGGAAGCAGCCTGAATGTGCACTGGATGCAACTGTTTGAAAATGCCGGTTGGAACCTGAAACTCGGCAGCCTTTTGTTTGCCTTGATATTTGTGGGCTTTAATTATATTCCTGCATGGATTTTATATAAAAAACGAATTTTTATTAAGCTTTAACAGATGAAGAAGATGAAGAAGATTTTGTGGTTGGTTATTGCTGTAACAGCATTTTTTTACAGTTGCCAGTCGGAATATTCCGGCGTTCCCGATAAATACCATGCATTGCTGGATACAGCTTTTGCAAATGCCGGCGAGAATGCGGATGAATTGAAACTTGCATTGGAGCAGAGTGAGAAAAAACAGAAGGAAGCAACTGCTTTTCTGATTGCTTATATGCCTGAAAAAGATTTGAAAACATTATCTGGTGATTTTATTCTCGACCAGGTTCGGGGTGCCTGGAGAGCCCGCGAAGAATTTGAATGGTGCCGTAACCTGCCCGATTCCATTTTTTTGAATGAAGTACTGCCATATTACAACCTGGATGAAGTTCGCGATAACTGGCGCGACGGTTTTTACAGCAAGTTTGCTCCGCTGGTAGGGGATTGCAACAATATTTACGAAGCCATCGATTCAGTGAATTTCAATATTATGGAAGAGCTGGGAGTGGAATACAATACAAAACGCAGTGCCGTAAATATTAGTCCGTTTCAGGCAATTGAAGAACAGATGGCCACCTGCACCGGTTTGTCATTTTTGCTGGTAGATGCTTTCCGTTCTGTCGGAATTCCCGCGCGAATTGCAGGGACCCCGCTTTGGACCAATATGCGCGGAAATCATAGCTGGGTGGAGGTGTGGATTGACGGCGAATGGTATTTCACTGAATACTATCCCGACGCCCTGAATAAAAGCTGGTTTTTGGCCGATGCCGGGAAAGCCGACCCGGAAAAACCGGTCCACTGGATTTACGCAGCGTCTTACAAACCTGCCGAGACAAATTATCCATTAATATGGGATCGCGATTCAAAAGATGTGTACGCGGTAAATGTAACCGACCGTTATATTCGTTTGTACCAGGAGAGTCTTGAAGGAAAAGAGCTTGCCGATGATGAGTTGCTGGTAAATCTGGTACTTTATAAAAAGAAAGATGATGAATCGGCAAAGGGAAGAAGTTCAGAAAAAATTACTGTTTGGGAAGGCGATGAACAGATTGATTTTGGCTACACTCCGCGTCCCGTCGATGATTTAAACAAGTTTCTGAAATTCAGGTTGAAAAAAGATAAAA
>CAYUBV010000021.1:4622-18546 GCA_964443035.1 uncultured Tangfeifania sp. | reverse complement strand
TCACTCTTAAAAATCTTTGTTACTTTTGCATCGTTTTTCACACTTGAAAAATTATGAGTGAAGAAAATTTAAATCCGGTAGTATATTCCAAAAATGTGGTGGAGTTTGTTACAGTGGCCAATGAATACTGCGGCGCCATTGAAAAGGTGAATGAACTCCCGGCAAAGGATACCCTGAAAAAACTGCAGAAAATTTTGCCGTTGCTTTATTTAAAAGCGACGATGTTGCCACACACCGAAAAATTACTGGAAGATGAGCTGGAAAAATATGTTTCTGAACTCGATTACAGTTTGTTGCATCAGAAATGGCTGCAGGCGCTGGGCGAGTACGACAGCTTTTACGAAGTGTTCGATCCGGAGATTCAGTTCGGAAGTGAAATGGTGACTGCAAGTGTTTCGGAAAATCTCCTGGATATTTATCAGGATTTAAAAGATTTTCTCAATGCCTACAGTCTTGGCGATGAAATGATTATGAACGACGCACTGGCCGATTGTGTTCAGCATTATGAAGATTTCTGGGGGCAGCGGCTGGTGAATGTGTTACGGGCAATTCACATGCTGGTATACAGCGATGTCGATTTCTCGGAAACACAGAATGACGATAACATACAACCCGGAACCGGAAGCCCTGAGTGGCTCGATAAATTCTGGGGGACAAATACTGAAGAAGATTAAAATGTTTAAAGAAAGTATAACAAAGGAAGAATTGACCGATCTGCCGCTGCGTTGGTTTGAGGGGAAGATTGTGGTGGTTGATAAAACAGAACAGGTAAAAGGAATTGCGAATTATTTATCCTCTTTCCCGGTGATTGGTTTCGATACTGAAACCCGACCTTCATTTAAAAAAGGCAAAATAAATAAAGTTGCATTGCTTCAGCTTGCCACACCTGAGCAGGCTTTTTTATTCCGCATCAATAAAATCGGATTGCCCGGAGAAATTCGTGAGATACTGGCAGATCCAAACATTGTTAAATCCGGTGTTGCTATTCACGATGATATTAAAGCGCTTCGGAGCATCGGGAATTTTAAACCGCAGGGTTTTATTGAGTTGCAGGATCATGCAAAAGATTTAGGTATTCTGAATTTCAGCCTGAAGAAACTTGCAGCCATCACCTGTGGATTCCGTATTTCAAAGTCGCAGCAACTTTCCAACTGGGAAGCCGAATCACTTACCGATGCGCAGCAGGTTTATGCTGCAACCGATGCCTGGGTGTCGCTCAGGATTTACGAAAACTTCGAAAGCAATTAATTCCATGGCGGCAGAATATACGCGCATTGTACTAAAATCAGGGAAAGATCAGTCGCTGAAACGTTTCCATCCATGGGTATTCTCAGGAGCTATCAAAAAAACCTATGGTCCTTTGAATGAGGGCGATTTGGTAGAAGTGTATTCCAACAAAGATGAATTCCTGGGGCTGGGACATTACCAGATTGGTTCAATTACTGTGAGGATTGTATCATTTGAAAAAAGTGAACCTGACTATAATTTCTGGAAAAACAAAATTCAAAAAGCCTGGGATTACCGAAAATCCCTTGGTTTCGATTTAAATGAAAATACAAATGTTTTCCGGCTCATTCATGCTGAAGGTGACGGTTTGCCAGGTTTGATTGTCGATTTTTATAACGGCACTGCTGTGATGCAAATGCACTCGGTGGGAATGTACCTGATTAGCGAGACATTGGTGAAAGCGCTCCAGGAAGTTTTAGGCGACCGGCTAAAGGCAGTTTACAATAAAAGTGCAAAAACCTTACCCGGAAAAGCTGCCATCGAACCGGAAGACGGATATTTATTTGGTGAGAAATCCGAAAATGAAGTGTTGGAATATGGGCTCAAATTTAACATCGACTGGGAAGCCGGCCAGAAAACCGGTTTTTTTATCGATCAGCGTGAAAACCGCCTGATGGTTCAGCAGTATGCCGAAAACCGCGATGTGCTGAATATGTTTGGTTACACCGGCGGGTTTTCCATTTATGCATTGCAGGGCGGTGCAAAAACGGTACATTCGGTTGATGCTTCGGCAAAAGCCATTGATTTGGCCAATGAAAATGTGGCGCTCAACTTTCCGGATGACCAGCGCCATGAAGCTTTCACAGCCGATGCATTCGAATATATGAAAGACATTCAGGATAAATATGATTTAATCATTCTTGATCCGCCGGCATTTGCCAAACACCGCAGTTCGTTGCACCAGGCATTGCAGGGCTACAAACGAATTAATACGCGGGCATTTGAACAAATTCGTCCGGGAGGTATTTTGTTTACCTTTTCCTGCTCGCAGGTGGTTTCAAAAGACCGGTTTCGTGAGGCGGTATTTTCTGCAGCCTCCATTTCAGGCCGTACTGTTCGCATCCTCCACCAATTGACACAGCCGTCTGATCATCCGGTGAATATTTACCATCCCGAAGGTGAATATCTAAAAGGACTGGTTTTGTATGTGGAGTAAAAGAATGTATTTCATTCACATTTCCTATATTTGTGTAAAAATATGTGATGATTTCAGCACAAAAAATAGAGGAAGTAAAGCAACAAATTGTAAAAAATTTCAATCCCAGACAAATTTTGCTGATTGGTTCGTATGCTTCGGGCACTCAGAATAAAGACAGTGATTTAGATCTCTTAATTGTGAAAGATTCGGATTTGCCTCGTCATCGCAGGGCATTCAACATTCGTAAATCATTAATTGGAAACAGAATTCCAATGGATATTTTGGTTTATACTCCCGATGAGTTTGAATCAGAAAAAAATGAAAAGTATTCATTTATTAATTCGGCATTAAAAAATTCCCGGCTATTGTATGACCAGAGCAAATAACCAAATTGTAGCAGCCTGGATTGAAAAAGGAGACCATGATCTCGGATCGGCCAAAGTGATTTTTCAATACATTCCTGAATATTTTGATACTATTGCCTTTCATTGTCAGCAGGCAGTTGAAAAATATCTGAAGGCTATGCTGGTTTTTCACCAAATTGAATTTCAAAGAACTCATGATTTACCTTATTTGCTTGAGTTGTTATCCCGAAAAATCAAAGTTGATCCCGAACACTTCGATAAAGCGATTATCCTGAATGGTTTTGCTGTTGAAATTCGTTATCCTGATTTAACTGTTAAGCTTTCGAAGGAGGAATTGCAAGAGGCCATTGGAATTGCTGAATTCTTTAGAAAATTCATTTCACAACAAATTAAAAATCAGTAATTCTGTTTTTCCGGCTAAAATACTATTTTTGAGGGGTATAAAAATTTGTGATAATGACGACAGACCAGAGGCTTGCTGATAAATATAATTCCGATTTTACTGACCAGACAATCATTCAAAAAATAAAACAACTCACTGAAAATCATGCGGGAAATGTGATTTTTACCACCAGCTTTGGGTACGAAGACCAGGTGATTACCGACATGATTTTCAGAAATGATTTACCCGTTGAAGTAGTGACACTCGACACCGGGCGCATGTTTGAAGAAACCTACAAAGTTTTTCGCAGCACGGTGGAACGTTACGGCAAACCGATAAAGGTCTATTTTCCGCCCACTGACAAAGTGGAAAAATTGCTGGAAGAAAAAGGGCCTTTCAGTTTTTATGAATCTATTGAAAACCGGAGGGAATGCTGCTACATCCGCAAAGTTATTCCGCTGAAAAGAGCGCTTGAGGGAAATGAAATATGGATTACCGGTTTGCGTGCTTCACAATCGGAAAACCGCAGCGATTTAAATGAATTTGAATGGGATGAAGGAAACCAAATTCTCAAATTTAATCCGCTGATTAACTGGAGCCTCGACGAAGTGAAGGATTACGTGAAAGAAAACAACGTTCCGTACAATGTTCTACACGATAAAGGGTTTGTCAGTATTGGCTGCGAACCCTGCACACGCGCTATAAAACCCGGCGAGGACTTCCGGGCCGGCCGCTGGTGGTGGGAACGAAATTCAGGCAAAGAATGCGGCTTGCACGAGAGCTGATGATGAATAGGCCAGGTAATTAAGGCGGGACGTTTTTTATGTTTAAAGGAATTCCAAACATTTTCATACGATTTTTCTCTGCAAAAGGCTCAGTTTGAATTTTTTTCAAAGCCACAATTCTGTGTTTTGCATTCATTCGTTTCAAAATCAAAAAAATATTCTTCCTTTTTGCAGATCGACTTTCTGTCATCGGGTTGACTTGCGTTTATTATCTTAAGATATCATCAAAAATTTTGAACACTCATTGTAATTTAGCTGTTCGAATTAAATAAAAATCAATAAGATGAAAGACTGGCAAGTCATATACGAAGATTGGTCTCCCGAGAAGCAACCAACCAGAGAAGCTTTAACAACACTGGGCAATGGTTATATTGCTACACGCGGTACAATGGAGGAAGCCGATGCTGGCGGCCCGCATTATCCGGGCACTTACCTGGCGTGTGGTTACAACCGTATGACATCCGAAGTTTCCGGCCGGAAAGTAGAAAACGAAGACCTCGTAAACTGGCCCAACTGGCTCAGCCTGAAATTCCGGATTGAGGATGGAGATTGGTTTGATTTGGACAAGGTGAAAATTAAAAATTACCGCAATGAGCTGGATTTAAAAGAGGGTGTTTTGCAACGAACTGTCGATTTTACAGATAATGAAGAACGTGAAACATCGCTGATAAGTCGCCGGTTGGTTCACATGAAATACCAACATCTGGCAGCAATCGAATGGAAACTGACTCCTAAAAACTGGTCAGGCAAAATTGAAATTCAATCGGCGCTCGACGGAACCGTTACCAATTCAGGAGTTGAACGGTACAGTGATTTGCGGGGAGACCACCTGCAGCCGCTGTTCACCAGAAAAGCGGACGATAAATGCATCATGCTGGTTGTGGAAACCAAACAGTCGAAAATACGAATGGCGCAATCTGCCCGTACAAATGTTTATGCTGATGGTGAATCCATTTCACCCGATTCTGAAATTATTGAAAAAGAAGGATATATTGCACAGCGACTCATTTTTAATGTTGAAAAAGAAAAAACTGTCCGGATTGAAAAACTGATTGCAATTTATACTTCGCGCGACAATGCCATTACCGAACCTTCACTCGAGGCCTGCAATGCTGTTCAGCGGGCAGGTAATTTCGATGAGTTGATGGTTTCACATACGCGTCAATGGAAACAGCTTTGGTACCGCTGCGACATGGAACTCGAAGAGGGTGAATATACCCAAATGATTTTACGGTTGCATATTTTTCATATTCTTCAAACGGCATCCATCAACAGCATTGACCTTGATATGGGAATTCCTGCCCGTGGCTGGCACGGAGAAGCCTACCGCGGTCATATTTTCTGGGACGAACTGTTTGTTTTTCCGTTTCTGAATTTTCAGCTTCCTGAACTTGCACGCTCGTTGCTTATGTATCGTTACCGCAGGTTGCCTGCTGCCAGAAGAGCTGCAAAAAAAGCTGGCTACAAAGGGGCTATGTTTCCCTGGCAGAGCGGAAGCAACGGACGGGAGGAGAGCCAGGAGTTGCACCTAAATCCCAGGTCGGGAGAATGGGACAAAGACAATACTCATTTGCAACGGCATGTGGGAGCAGCCATTGCTTACAATATTCACCAGTATTTTGAAGCTACACAGGATCTGGAATTTATGTCGTTTTACGGAGCCGAAATGCTGCTCGAGATAGCCCGTTTCTGGTCGGGCATAGCAGAATGGAATCCTGAACGCGAGCGTTTTGAAATAAAAGGAGTTGTGGGGCCCGACGAATTTCATACACAATACCCTGATTCCGATAAGCCGGGACTGAACAACAATGCCTACACAAACTTAATGGCAGTTTGGGTGCTTGAAAAGGCACTGGGCATCCTGGATCAGATATCTGAAACCCGTAAAGAGGAACTGTTCGATGAATTAAATATCGATGAAAATGAGTTGGAGCGCTGGAAAAAAATAACCCATAAAATGTATATCCCTTTCATAAAAAAAGAGATCATCAGCCAGTTTGAAGGATACGATGATTTAGAGGAAATAGATTGGTATAAATACCGGAAAAAATACGACGATGTGCAGCGTATGGACCGTATTCTGAAAGCAGAAGGCGATACGCCAAACCGTTATAAAGTTGGAAAACAGGCCGATGTATTGATGCTTTTTTACCTTTTTTCAGTAGAAAAGCTTAAAGAACTTTTCAACCGGCTTGGTTATGATTTTGAACCTTCCTTTATTCCTGAAAATGTAGATTATTATCTTAAAAGAAATTCACACGGTTCCACCCTCAGCCGGCTGGTTTATGCATGGGTGCTGTCCCGCTCTGATCGCGAACGTTCCTGGAAAGCATTTCAAAAGTCGTTGGAAAGCGATTTTGAAGATATACAGGGAGGAACTACATCCGAAGGAATTCACCTCGGAGCAATGGCCGGAACCGTTGACATTATCCAGCGGTGTTATACCGGCCTCGAAATTCGCAACGGTGTACTTTGGGTGAACCCGCGGTTACCCCATGAACTGAAGTCGCTGAAGCTCCGTATTCGTTACAGAGGGCACTGGATAAACTTTAGTTTTACACAACAAAAAATTAAAATAATATTTGAACATGGCTGGTCTCCCAAATTAGAAATAGGCTACAAAAGCAAAGTTTATACATTTGGCGGAGGCGATCAAAAAGAACTCGAAATTTAATCACTGTTTTTTGGAAAACCGGCCTTGAGTGCTTAAACCAAATACCGCTGACCGCTGTTTTAACACTGAATAAATTTTAAAATTTAATCAATGAAAGTTGCTTTTTTTAGTTCGAAATCATACGACGAGGAATACTTCAATAAAGTAAACAAACAGTTTAATCATACACTCGATTTTTTGGAAACCCGGCTAAACAGTCATACGGTTCAGTTGGCAAAAAATCACGATGCCATCTGCTCATTTGTAAATGATAAAGTGAATGCTGAAACCCTAAAAACGATGAAGGAGCAGAATATCAAATTACTTGCCCTGCGTTGTGCCGGTTTTAACAATGTTGATTTGGAGGCGGCAGAAAAATACGGAATCACTGTTTTGCGGGTACCTGCTTATTCTCCCGAAGCGGTGGCTGAACATGCTTTGGCACTTATTCTTACCCTGAACAGGAAAACACACAAAGCCTACAACCGTGTGCGCGAAGGTAATTTTTCGCTCGAGCGGCTCACCGGGTTTAACATCAGTGGTAAAACAATTGGCGTTATTGGAACAGGCGCCATCGGAAGCGCATTTATTAAACTGTTGAACGGTTTTGATGCCGTTTTCTATGCGCACGATCCATATCCTGACGAAGAATTGAAAAAGCAGGGTGTGAAATATGTTTCACTCGAAGAATTGCTTTCACAGTCGGATATTATTTCATTGCACTGCCCGCTCACGCACGATACCTGCCGGATGATTAATGCCGACAGTCTGAAAAATATTAAAACAGGAGCAATGCTGATTAATACCAGCCGCGGAAAACTTATAGAAACCGAAGCTGTAATTGAGTCACTGCGCGATAAAAAGCTTGGTTCCCTCGGGATTGATGTGTACGCAGAAGAGGAGAAGTTGTTTTTTAAAGACCTCTCGGAAATGATAATTGATGACGATACCATCTCGCGGCTTATCAGTTTGCCAAATGTGCTGATTACCGCACACCAGGCTTTTCTCACACGCGAGGCGCTGGAGCAGATTGCCGAAACGACACTACAAAACATTTCCGATTTTGAAAACGGAAAGGTGAATGAAGAGAATCAGGTGAATTCGGAATACCTCGGAAATGGCTGATTTCGGTTATTGATAGTGTGAGTTTAAAGCAGTTTTTTAGGAAATAATTATTAATGGTATTTTGTTAGCACTTTTCATTTTTGTATTTGGGACTTATTTTATAATTTTAAACAAATTTAAATGATTTAACCATGTTAAAGGAAAGAATTCAAAAAGCACTCAACGAACAAATCAATGCCGAGCAATATTCTGCATTGTTGTACCTGTCAATGTCAGCCTGGTTTGAAGATAAAGGTCTGCAGGGATTTGCCAACTGGATGTATGTACAATACCAGGAAGAACTAACCCACGCCAACAAATTTTTTAAATACGTGAATGAGCGCAGTGGTAAAGTGGATGTAAAAGCCATTGATCAAATGCCAACCGAATTTGAAAGTGTGGTTGATGTTGTGGAAAAAACGCTGGAACACGAGCAGAAAGTTACAGCAATGATTGATAATTTGGTGAATATTGCTGTTGAAGAACGCGATCATGCCACGCAGAGTTTCCTGCAGTGGTTTGTCGATGAGCAGGTTGAAGAAGAGGCTAATGTAACGGATTTGCTCGACAACTTAAAATTGATAGATGGAAAAGGCAACGGAATGTTTATGCTCGACCGTGAATTGCGTCAGCGCACATTTGTTGATGAAACAAAAGAGGCAGAATAAAATTGTTAAAACGTAGATAATTTTTAAAGGCTGCCATCGAGCAGCCTTTTTGTTTGGATTTTTTGTCGGAAGTTAGGAAAGAAAGCTACTATGGAACTACAGGAGCAGGTTTACACACGGTACGAGCATCTGAAAGATTTTTGCCGGATGAACTGGAATGAGGCTGAAATACAAAGACTGAATGAGGCTTTCCGTTTTGCGCAATCCGTTATAACCGACCAACGGTTTAAAACCGGTGAATATATACTGAACCATTCCCTCGATGTAGCAACCATTATTGCTGAAGAAATTGGCCTTGGCCCCGATTCGGTGATCACCGGGATGCTTCACAATATAATGTATGCCGGCCTGGAGAAAGAAATTTCTGAAGAAGAGATTTTATCGCATTTTGGTACAGTGGTTCATTCCATTCTCGGGGGAATGGCAAAAATAAATGCACTGGGAACCGATACAGTAGATTTGCACGCTGAAAATTACCGTAAACTGTTGCTTGCACTTGCCGGCGATGTACGTGTTATCCTGATAAAAACCGCCGACCGGCTGCAGGTAATGCGAAACCTGCACATTTACGACGATGAAACCCGGCGGCGTATTGCCAGCGAAACCTCGCATCTTTATGCTCCGCTGGCACACCGGCTTGGATTGTACACAATAAACTCCGAGCTGCAGGATTTGTATCTGAAGCACCTGAAACCGGAGGAATACAACTATGTAGTTCATCGTTTGCGCGAAACCGAAACCGAACGCGCCAATTTTGTGGCCGAGTTTGTTAAACCGCTTGAAAAAACACTGGAAGAGAGAGGGTTTAGTTTTTCGATGAAGGCACGTACAAAATCCATTTACTCCATCTGGAATAAAATGCAGAAAAAGCGGGTTTCATTCGATGAAGTGATGGATCTATTTGCTATTCGTATTATCCTCGATTCAAAACTTCAGAATGAAAAAGCCGATTGCTGGACCGTTTATTCAATTGTTACTGACCAGTATCAGGCCAATCCCGAGCGGTTGCGCGACTGGATAACCATTCCAAAGTCAAACGGTTATGAATCGCTGCACGCTACTGTGCTGGGGCCACATGGTAAGTGGGTTGAAGTACAGGTTCGTACAAAACGCATGGATGAAGTAGCTGAAAAAGGGTTGGCTGCACATTGGCGTTACAAAGGTGGCAAAGAGGGGTCGGAACTCGACAGATGGTTGACCGGAATTCGCGAAATTCTGGAAAACCCGTCACTCAATGTAATCGATTTTATCGACCATTTCAGAACAAACATTTACAGCGACGAAACTTTTGTGTTTACACCAAAAGGCGATTTGAAAAGACTTCCTACCGGTGCTACGCTGCTCGATTTCGCCTACGAAATTCACTCACATTTGGGAGATACCTGCATGGGCGGAACCGTAAACGGTAAAAAAGTAACCCTGAAATACAAGCTGAAGAACGGCGACCAGGTTTCCATCGATACTTCGGCAAACCAAAAACCCAAAATGGACTGGCTCGATTTTCTAATAACCACCAAAGCCAAAAGCAGGGTAAAAGCCAGTCTGAACGAAGAAAAACGAAAACAGGCAGCTCATGGCCGCGAAATTTTGCTGCGGAAGTTCAAAAACTGGAAGCTGGATTTAAACGACGAGGCCATTCGTAAAATCCTGAAAAAGTATGAGTTTAAACTGGCGCTCGATTTTTATTGTGAACTGGCTGAAGGAAAAATTGATCCGCTCGATGTAAAATCGCTTTTTACCGAAAAAGAAGAGGATGAAAACGTCCGGCGGAAAATTGAGGATTTACTTCCAAAAAAAGAAATTCAGGAACTGACATTTGACGGGGGAGAGGATTACCTGGTAATCGACGATAACCTGAAAAATATAAATTACAAGCTGGCACGCTGCTGCAACCCGGTTTTTGGCGATTCGGTTTTCGGATTTGTAACCATTAACGACGGCATAAAAATTCACCGCAACAGTTGCCCCAATGCCCCGCAGATGAAAGAGCGGTTTCCTTACCGAATTATAAAAGCCAAATGGAAAGACACCGCCAGTCCGGGGGCTTTCCTTACAACACTTTATATTTCGGGAACCGATGAGAAAGGAATTGTTTCTGAAATTTCGCACATTATTGCCAAAGATACCGGTGCGCAATTGCGATCAATTAATATTGGTTCCGAACGGGGGAAATTTGAAGGCGTGTTAAAAATATCTGTTTATAATATCGATCACCTGGAGTTTTTAGTTCATAAAATGAAAAACGTAAAAGGCGTAATTTCTGTAACAAGAGGAGAAAAATGAAGGTATTAATTGCACCCAATTCGATGAAAGGCAGTCTCGATGCTTTTGAATTTGCCAAAACGGTTGAGCAAGCCTTTCGTAAATGTTCCCATTCTTTTGAAATACGAAAAATACCGGTGGCCGATGGAGGCGATTTAACCGGGAAAGTTTTGGCAAAAGCATTTAATGCCGAACAAATTAGTTCTGTTGTTCATGACCCGCTGGGAAGAGAAATCCAGGCAGAATTTTGGATATCGGGCAAAACAGGAATTATTGAAATGGCGGAAGCCTCGGGAATAAAAAGGCTGAAAACGAATGAACTGGATCCAATGAAAGCCTCTTCCTTCGGAACCGGGCAGTTGCTGAGTGAAGCCATCAAAAGAGGATGCACTCAAATTTTGCTCGGAGTAGGAGGAAGTGCCACTGTTGATGGTGGATCGGGAATGCTGGAAGCACTTGGTTTTCGGTATTTTGATTCAGAAAGGAATCAGCTCTCAGGGAATGGCGCAAATCTTGAAAAAATTAAAAAGATTAATAAACCCGAAATTTCAAATCAATTAAAAATTCAGGTGATTTCGGATGTGGATAATCCGTTGCTTGGCGAAAAAGGAGCTGCCAGCGTTTTTGCACCACAAAAAGGAGCCAGTCATAAAATGGTTGAAACCCTTGAGCGGGGTTTGAAAAACTGGGCAGGTCTGCTGGAAAAAGAAAGTGGCCGTAAACTCGCGGAGTTACACGGTGCCGGTGCCGCCGGTGGAATTGCCTTGCCGCTGGTTGCTTATTTCGGCGCTGAAATTGTGCCCGGCGCAGATTTCATTCTGAAGAAACTCAATTTTGAAGAGCACGTGCAGTGGGCTGACATCATTATTACCGGTGAAGGGAAAATAGACGCACAAACCCTGGGCGACAAAGCGCCTGTTGTTGTTGCCCGTTCAGCCCGAAAACAGAACAAGCCGGTTATTGCCATTGGCGGGAGTATTGAATACGAAGCATCAAAAGGATTCGATGCAGTTTTCAGTATTGTTAACCGTCCGTTAAGCCTGATTGATTCTATAAAAGAGAGCAAAACATTGCTGTTCGATTTTTCTTTTGAACTGGCACGTTTACTTCGGATTTTGCAAAAATCACTGTAATTTCCGGATACGCTAAAGAATAAACTCAATACTTCCAAACATAATTTTTTTGGTGATTTTTGATTGGATTTTTATAGTGGAAAGGAATGAACTATCAGAACTTAGAAATGTTTCAACTTTAGCGATTTAGGGAATGTTTTTTCATTTGATATTTATTAATGAATAATAGTGGCAGGATATTTGAACAAGTTATTCAGATTGTTTTTAAAAAAATGAATCAAAAAAGATAAGTTGTAGGTTTTTTAGCCATTATTATTATTTTTGGAACTTCGCAGGAATTATAGGTTAAGATATTATAAAAAAGTAAGTTAATAATTTAAAAAATTAAAATGATGAAAAAAGTAATTTTGATGACACTGGCCGTTCTTTTTTCGGTAGTTGCATTTGCACAGGATGCGGCTGAAAAAATTACCGAGGCCAACGAGGCCATGAAAGCCGAAGAATATGCCAAAGCATTTCAACTGTATGATGAGGCAATGAAAAATCTGGGTGATGTGCAGGTTGAGCCAACCATTAATTACAATATAGGTGTTGCTGCTTACCGCGCAGAAAATATGGATGGTGCGCTGGAGTATTTCCAGAATGCCATTAACGCAGGTGTAAACCTGGGAAAAAGCTATGAATACATGGCCCGGGCATACAACAATCAGAAAGAGTATGCCAAGGCTGTTGAAAGTTTCGAAAACGCTATTGCAGCATCTGAAGGCGACAGCGAGTCGATGGTTTTTAACGCTGCAATTGCCGCTTACCGTGGCGATATGCTCGACAAAGCCATTGAATTATTCGGACAAAGTGTGGATAACGATTACCGTGGAGAAACCGCTCTGTATTATAAAGCCGCTGCTCAAAGAAAAAAAGGAGATAATGCTGCTTACAAGGCAACACTTGAAAAAGGCGCTGAAATGTTTCCGGACGAGGATAAAATTACATCGGCACTCGCCAATGTATACGTTTCTGAAGGAAACGAACTGTACAAAAAAGGTGTGGCAATTTTAACTGCAGCCAATGAACAAGTAAACGAGGGAAGTCTTAAAACTACCGATGATGCTTATCTCGCTGAAGTTGAAAAAGCACAGGATGAATTCAGGGCAGCTCTGGAAATACTTGAAAAGGCCCAGAAACTTGATCCGACCAATCAAAATGCTCAGAAATTAACAGAAGCCTGCCGTGCAGTGCTTTAATAATGTAAGAAACTAAAAATATCAGCCGTGGATGGATTCATTCACGGCTGTTTTTTTTTAGACAAACCTGTTGGCCGTAGCTGGAAAATAAAACCTCTTTTACGATTGAAAAACAGGTGAAAATATCAGGGGTTTCCGTATTTTTGTTCCCTGAGTAAAGTGCAAAACTGTTTACTTTTTTATTTTTGCGAAAAAATTGAAAAGCTATGAAGATAGATATTGAACAACCGGAGCAGGAAGAACTCGAGGAAGAGGGTGTTTTCGACTGGCCCGTTTGGGAACACGATGAAGATAAGTTTGACTGGTATTACGATAAAACCGAAAAGTGCTACATCGTTGAAGGCGAAGCCACCATTATTTCCGAATTTGAATCGAAAACAATTAAAGCCGGCGATTTTGTTACTTTTCCCGCTGGCCTCGAATGTGTCTGGGATATACAGTATGCTATTAAAAAGCATTATATTTTTGAATAAAACCGATTGATTCAATGAAGAAAATCACACTATTTCTCCTCTCTTTAATTATCAGTACACAAATGTTTTCCCAAAACAACGTATCTCCTGAAAAGGAAAAACGGATGCAGTGGTTCGAAGATGCCAAACTGGGTATTTTTATTCACTGGGGAATTTATGCTGTGAATGGAATCGATGAAAGCTGGTCGTTTTTCAATAACTACATTTCGTACGACGATTACATGAAACAACTCGGTGGTTTTACTGCCGAAAATTACAATCCGGAAGAATGGGCAGATTTAATTGCTGAAAGTGGTGCCAGATATGCGGTACTGACAACCAAACATCACGACGGCGTGGCGCTCTGGGATACCGAATGCGGTGATTTGAATGTGGTTGACAAAACACCTGCCGGCACAGATTTGGTGGAGCCTTTTGTTGATGCGCTCCGGAAAAGGGAACTGAAAACCGGCCTGTACTTTTCGTTGCTCGACTGGTCGCATCCCGATTATCC
>CAYUBV010000021.1:0-4522 GCA_964443035.1 uncultured Tangfeifania sp. | reverse complement strand
TGAAACAATACTGGAGCAGTGTCCCCGGAATTGTTTACATCGATGTCCCTGAAAAAGTACTCGATGAGCAGGTGACCGTAATTGCCGTTTTGCTCGACGGTGAAGTCGATCTTTACCGCGAAAAAGGACAGGTTATTACTTCGAATTAAAAATTATTTAATTGACAGAGTATCCCCTGATTTTGTAGCCGAATATTTTTTCAGGCTACTTGAAGCCGGTCCTTCCAAAACAGCTCCCGAAGTACTAAAAACCGAACCGTGGCACGGGCATGGAAGTTCATTTTCTGCAGAATTGAAGGTGACTGTGCATCCCTGGTGCGTGCAGATTTTTGAGAAAGCGAGGTAGCTATCTTCTCCAGAACGGATGATGATGATATTCCCGGAATAGGCATATCCGCCAACGGTTCCGAGTTCGGAATAATCGTCATCGGTCAAATCGATGGTAATTGCATCTTCATTATCTCCATCACCATTGTCAACATCATCCATCGCGTCGTCGGTACCGTCGCTGCATGAGTTGAACAGTACCGGGGCAGTAAGCAGAATGCTCCCGCCAATGGCAAATTTTTGTAAAAAATCTTTTCTTTCCATTTTAATAATATTTAATTCTGAATTCCCGAATCAGGTTAAAACCAAAAAACAGCGTTCCTTCTGTCCAGTCGCCCCGCGACGCAGTGTAAAGGCTGTTTGTAATAAATTGTTGTGAATTTGAAAGTATAAGTTGAAAGAGGTGTCCGCCGGTATCTATGTCAACACCCAAAGAGAGTGGTTTTGTAGTTTCCAGGTCGGGGTTGAAATGCGGCAAATACTCGATGTTTGCAGATACGTCCTCCGATATTCTGACCGATCCGGCCAGGCCCAGGGTGAACAATGAAAAACTCTCGTTTTGCGTTGGGACAAACCCGGTGGATAAATACCCCGGAGAAACCTGGAATCCGATGTTTCCGATTCTTTTGGCAATGTGTAAATGAACATTTCCTGATAGCTTGTCAGAAAAATTATTGTGCTGGTCAGGAAAAACATTTCGGATAGTGGGTACGGAACCGGCTGCCGAAACAACCATTGTCAACGGAAAATTGTCGGTTTGATGGGCCAGTCTGTATTTCCCGTATACATCGTATGTTTTCATATAAGTACTGCGCCCGAATCCCAGGTTCAGATTTTCACCGAAACCATATTCAAATCCGAGCCGCAGTGTGGCCTGGTCGAGTCCGAAAAGCTGGTAAAGCCCCCCATCGATTTCGCCAAAACGGTGCTGAATAAGCAGCAGTAATTTGCCTTTATCGGTGAGGTTGGCCGACTGCTCATTAACCAACCTGACTCCCTGAAAAGTGTTGTTTGTATAGTTTTCTTCTTCTTCCTGACCGAATACCGGATGCAGAAAAAACAGGGCTGTTATAAAAATGTAGAAATACTTCATCTGCTCTCTTTTAAATTCGGTTTAATTTCATATATAAACATCTGATTTTTTTATTTGTTTTCAATCTAAATAACAATCTGTAATTTTGAAGATTATTTTTATTTAAATTCAGGGGTTTATTAACTGACTTATTTGTGATCTAAATTAAAACTGACCGGGATTAAGATTTCATTCACATGGTAGAGATTGGTAAGACAATAAAATTTAAATTTGTGTTACAATTGAAATGGGTTTAATAAACAATAAAAATTCTGCATTGTTTTTCTTTACAATCATTGAATAACTTTATAGCAAATAATGGATAAATTTTCTTCTGTAGGAAACCAGGAACAGGAAGCAATTGAAGACCTTTACCAAACGTATTTGGAAGACCCTGATTCGCTCGATGAAAGCTGGCGTCACTTTTTTTCGGGGTTCGAACTGGCCAAAAAACACTATCCGCAAAAGCCATCCGAACCAATTTCGGGGAATATCGATAAAGAGTTTGCAACACTTAACCTGATTAACGCTTACCGGCAGCGCGGCCATCTGTTTACAAAAACCAATCCTGTGCGCACCCGCAGGCAGTATTCACCCACACTCGACATAGAAAATTTCGGACTTGAAAAGACCGACCTTGATCGAACATTTCAGGCAGGGAATAACATTGGTATCGGTCCGGCCAAACTGAAAGAAATTGTGGCACACCTCGAGGCAACTTACTGCACATCTATAGGTGTGGAATACATATACATGCGCAAGCCTGAAGTAGTTGAATGGCTGCGTGAGCGGATGGAAAGTTCGAAGAATTCGCAGAAATTTACAGAAGACGACAGGAAACACATCTTTTATCACCTGAAACTTGCCGTTGGCTTCGAAAGTTTTATTCATAAAAAGTTTGTAGGTCAAAAACGTTTTTCGCTCGAAGGCGGCGAAACACTTATTCCTTCGCTCGATGCAGTTATTGAGCGCGGTGCAGAAATGGGCATCGAGGAATTTGTACTGGGAATGTCACACCGGGGCCGGTTAAATGTGCTGGCCAATGTTCTTGAAAAACCCTATGAAAATATTTTCAAGGAATTTTACGGGAAAGAGTACGAAGATGATATTCTTCAGGGAGATGTAAAATACCATCTCGGTTATGAAAGCGAGGTGGAAACCGATTCGGGCAGCAAAGTAAAACTGAAACTGATGCCCAATCCATCGCACCTCGAAGCGGTTGGACCGCTGGTTCAGGGAATGGTCCGATCGCGTATCGATTCAGTTTACGGAAAAGATTTCAGTAAAGCTGCCGGAATTATCATTCATGGCGATGCCGCCATTGCGGCACAGGGAGTGGTTTACGAAACCATCCAGATGTCGCAGTTGGATGGGTACAAAACCGGCGGTACCATTCACCTGGTAATTAACAACCAGGTTGGTTTCACCACGCCGTATATCGATGGGCGTTCGAGTACTTATTGTACCGATGTGGCAAAAGTTACCCGCTCACCCGTTTTCCATGTAAACGGCGACGATGTGGAATCGCTGATTTTTACCATTAAGCTGGCGCTCGAGTTCAGGCAGAAATTTCACAGCGACGTTTTTATCGATATTCTTTGTTACCGGAAATACGGGCACAACGAAGGCGATGAACCACGTTTTACGCAGCCGATGCTCTACAAGGCCATCTCAAAACACCCGAATCCGCGCGATATTTATTCCGAAAAGCTGGATGAACTGGGAATTATGTCTCACGAAGAGTCGCGAAAGGAAATAAAGGATTTTGATAAATTCCTGGCCAGCAAGTACGACGAATCGGAGAAAATTGAAAAATTGAAAATCAGGAAGTTTCTGATAAATGAATATAAATCTTACGAAATGCCTAACAAGGCATTATTCAATGAAACGGTTGAAACCGGTGTAAAAAAAGAGACGTTGGTTGAAATTGCCGAAAGCATGAATAGCCTGCCTGATGACCTGGAATTCTTTAAAAAAGTGAACCGGATTCTTTCCGACCGCAAAATGATGATGCACGACGACAGCCTGGATTGGGCAATGGGAGAACTGCTGGCCTACGGAACACTTGTAAGTGAGGGCCATCCAGTGAGGGTTTCGGGGCAGGATTCGGAGCGCGGAACATTTGCTCACCGCCACGCTTCTTTTGTAATAGAAGGTTCCGATGAAAAATATTTCCCACTGAAACATGTATCTGAGAAACAGGCGCCTTTTCATATTTTTAACTCACCGCTTTCAGAATTTGCTGTAATGGGATTTGAATATGGTTATGCACTGGCCCGGCCAAATGGTTTAACGATATGGGAAGCCCAGTTCGGCGATTTCAATAACGAAGCCCAGGTGGTAATTGATCAATACATTGCTTCAGCTTTTGAAAAATGGGGAATGATGAATAACCTCGTGTTGTTCCTGCCGCATGGTTACGAAGGGCAGGGACCCGAGCACTCGAGCGCGCGCATTGAACGTTTCCTGGAGCAGGCTGCAAACAGCAACATGCAAATTATTGTGCCTACCACACCTGCAAATATGTTCCACTTACTGCGCCGGCAGGTGAAAATGAAAACACGGTTGCCGCTGATTGTTTTCACGCCTAAAAGTTTGCTGCGCCATTCACAGGTACGTTCCTCCGTTGACGAACTGGCAACCGGGGCATTTAAAGAGGTAATCGATGATCCTTACGCAGAGCCTGATTTGGTAGAAAAAGTTGTTTTTACATCCGGACGTTTGTATTACGATTTGGCAAAGCACAAAGTAGAAAAAGGAATTCCGAACATTGCCATTGTGCGGATTGAACAAATTTACCCGATTCCTGAAAAGCAAATTGATGAAATACTTAAAAAATACGGTGATTCAGAACTTGTCTGGGCGCAGGATGAACCTGAAAATATGGGAGCCTGGCCAATGATAAACCGCAAATTGGACCATTTGGGTTTCAGGCGGGTTTCCCGGCCGGAAAGTGCAAGCCCGGCTGCCGGCCTTATGGAAATTCACAAGCAGAGTTTGCAGGAGATATTGAATTCAGTTTTTGAAGAAAAAGAAGTAGTCGCCTCATAAAAAAACCAAAAAATGATTGTAGAAGTAAAAGTTCCCAGTCCGGGAGAATCGATAACCGAAGTTGAAATTGGCA
>CAYUBV010000020.1:18176-19473 GCA_964443035.1 uncultured Tangfeifania sp. | reverse complement strand
AATATACTGTTTGCCATTGCCGACGATGCCTCGTGGAAGCACTTTGGCGCGTACGGCTGCAACTGGGTAGAAACGCCTGCATTCGACCGTGTGGCCGAAAGCGGGATTCTGTTTACCCGCGCCTACACGCCCAATGCCAAGTGCGCACCGTCGCGGTCGTGCATATTAACCGGCCGCAACAGTTGGCAACTGGAAGAAGCAGCCAATCACTCGCCCTATTTCCCGGCAAAATTTAAAACCTATGCCGAAGCGCTCGGCGAGCATGGTTACTGGGTGGGCAGCGTGGCAAAAGGCTGGGCGCCCGGCGACCCGGGAGAAATTAATGGCAAACGAAGGGAGCTCACAGGTCCCAAATTCGATGATTTTAAAACCGAACCGCCGGCAAAATATATAAGCAACAACGACTATGCCCGGAATTTTGAAGCTTTCCTGGAAGAGCGGCCCGAAGGCCAACCGTTTTGTTTCTGGTACGGCAGCAGGGAACCGCACCGCCGTTATGAATTTGAAGCAGGCATAAACAAAGGCGGGAAAAGCCTTGGTGATGTCGGTGAAGTTCCGGTATTCTGGCCCGATGTAGATACCGTGCGCACCGATATGCTCGATTACGCTTTCGAGATTGAATATTTCGATCTGCATCTTCAGCGTATGCTGCAAAAGCTGGAAGAAATCGGGGAGCTGGACAATACGCTGGTGATTGTAACGGCTGACAACGGCATGCCGTTTCCGCGCATAAAAGGGCAGGTTTATGAATATTCGAACCACCTGCCGCTGGCGATTATGTGGCCCGACGGCATCAAAAACCCGGGGCGCGTGGTTGACGATTTTGTCAACTTCATCGATTTCACACCTACTTACCTCGAACTGGCCGGGTTGTCATTAGAAGAAGCCGGAATGCAGCCGGTTACCGGTAAAAGCCTGACCGATATTTTTTATTCTGAAAAAGAAGGCGATGTGGTTCCCGACCGTGATTTTGTGCTGGTGGGAAAAGAACGGCACGATGTGGGCCGCCCCGATGATGCGGGTTACCCGGTGCGAGGGATTTTTAAAGGGAAATACCTTTACCTGCGCAACTTTAAACCCGACCGCTGGCCAAAAGGAAACCCGGAAACCGGCTACCTCAACTGCGATGGCAGCCCAACCAAAACCTACATTCTGGATACCCGCCGGAATAAAGGAATTATGGAATTCTGGCAGCTCAATTTCGGAAAACGGCTGGCAGAGGAACTTTACAACATCGATGACGATCCGTACTGCGTAAACAACCTGGCAGAAGTGGAGAATTTCAATGACATCAAAG
>CAYUBV010000020.1:0-18076 GCA_964443035.1 uncultured Tangfeifania sp. | reverse complement strand
TTCAGGGTCTTGCTAATAATGTGCTAAATATCATTAATAATGAGATGCTGAAACAAGTTCAGCATGACGTGTACAAAAACGTATGATATAATACGAATATTAATTTTGAAATTAATGAAACGAAAAAAAAATTAATTAGCAAAAAGTGAAAGTAATCGATATCATCAATAATGCAGACAAGCCGGTTTTTTCGTTTGAACTGCTGCCACCGCTGAAAGGAAACGACACCAGCCGGATTAACCGCACCATCGAAAGCCTGGTGGATTTCGACCCGAAATACATTAATATTACCACGCACCGCGACGAGGTGGAGTTTAAAGAGCAGCCCGATGGATCGATTGTGAAACGAATCGTCAGGAAGCGGCCGGGAACGGTTGCCATTGCGGCATCTATTCAGCACCGGTACGGAATTCCGGTGGTGCCGCACATTCTTTGCGGCGGATTTACCAAAAGCGAAACAGAACATGTACTGATCGATTTACATTTTCTGGGAATTGAAAATGTACTGGCGCTGCGCGGCGACGGCGAAAAAAGCCAGCATGTTTTCCGGCCCGAAAAAGAAGGACATACTTTTGCCACTGACCTTGTTAAACAAATCGACAATCTGAAAAAAGGAATTTACCTGGAAAAGGACCTGAAAAACAATACGCCACTCGATTTTTGCATCGGGGTGGCCGGCTATCCCGAGAAACATTTCGAAGCACCCAACATGGACCTCGACCTGGTTTACCTGAAACAAAAAGTAGATGCCGGCGCCGATTACATCGTAACACAAATGTTTTTCGACAACAAAGTATATTTCGATTTTGTGGAAAAATGCAGGGAGGTTGGAATCAATGTTCCGATTATTCCGGGAATTAAACCCATCAACCTGAAAAATCAACTTACAGTTCTTCCTAAAATTTTCAGCATCGACTTACCCAAAGAATTGTCGAACGAACTGGCAAATTGCAAAAACAACGAAGAAGTCCGCGAAGTGGGCACCGAGTGGGCCATTCACCAGTCGAAAGAACTGGTAGCCAACAATGTTCCTTCGCTCCATATTTACACCTACGGAATTTCAGATAACGTGAAAAAAATTGTGAAGGAAGTTTTTTAAAACAAAAAACCCGGAGAAAATTCCCCGGGATACTCAATATATTTTCAGTAATTTTTTATGACTCAGGCCACACTTCCACCTACATATTCATGTTATCGTTTTCTTCCTGGTTGTTCAGCTTCATAGAGTAAAGCATCGCTTCAATCTGCCTGATATAATTGCGCTTGTCTTTGTTGGGTGCATAAACGTATCCATACCCCACAATCACCCGCTGATTCTCCACATCCAAAACAGCGAGCGAAACATAGGGCCCGCCCATAAAATCGTTTCTTAAGCGCCAGAGCCCACGCATTTCAGAAGCATAATTTCCGTTGTGTTCACGAATATTAAAAACCTGGTCCACCCGGCGTTCGGTAGCCATGTAGCTGCCTTCGGTGGGTCCCGGCACATTTTCACGCAACACGCTGTCGCGCACTTTCATCAGGTAATTTTGGGTGAATGCACTGTCGGAAACATACGGAAAAGTGTAAACCACGATTCCCTGCGAAATTTCCGGGGCTTCGTACCGCAACCAGATAAAATCCTCTTTCTGTTCGGCTATCTGAAAACCGGGCGAAACTTTCATGGTAATGCCAAAATCTTCATTCAGCACATTGTAAATTCCTCTTTCGTAATATTTATTGTAATTCATAGCCAGACGTTCACGTTCGGCGCGAACGAAATAGGACATGATACGATTTTTATGCTCATTGAAAATTTCCACAAATTCCTCGGGAGTTTTTGCCTCTATTGTTACCGTGGCCTGCGGATATGCCCAAACATTATCCTGAAATGTCACCCTGGTGGAATCGATATTAGGCGAAACACGGGTCTGAACAATATTCCGGGTGCTCTTGAAAATATTTTTAAAACCTTCGCGCGGAACCTTTACCAGGTCAAACAGCGGTTCGTCCTGCGGAAGGGCAAGATGCTCCTGTGCAAGTGTTTGCCTGACCACCTTTCCGGGTTCCGAATCCCACGTTTGATTGGACATAACAACCACCACTTCTCCGGCTTTGCCGGTAATATTTTTTTGCATGACTGTGCTTCCGTCGTCACACGATACAAAAGCTGCAAAAGTGATCAAAACAATGATCCGGTTTATAATTTTTAGTATCATTTTTTATCAGATTTTTTTATTTCGGGGATCAATCTACAAAAATCTTACCAGTATTGTAATAAAAAATCCCGTTTATTACAAAATGCATAAACGGGATTTTCAGCTTCTTAACAGCACATTAACCTTTTATTTTCTCAGCTTCTTCTGTGCTTTCACTTTTTTCGTCAGCCTCGTCTTCCTTGGTGGCTTTTTTAAATTCTTTCATTCCCTTTCCAAGACCTTTCATCAATTCCGGAATTTTGCGCCCGCCGAAAAGAAGAAGTACTATAATTAAAATGATAATTATTTCCTGTGGCCCGATAAATCCTGCAATTATAAATAAATTCATGGTTCAAATTTAAAATATTCTGTTGCAAAAATAGAATTTTTTTAATTAAAAAGTTCCATTAATCATTTTTATTATATCATTTGCGTTGGCATAAAGAACCAATGCCAATAGTAATATCATTCCGGCAATTTGAGCATACTCCAGAAATTTTTCGCCCGGTTTTCGTCCGCTCACCATTTCAAAAAAGAGGAACATCACGTGCCCGCCGTCGAGTGCCGGGATGGGCAGCAGGTTCATAATGGCAAGAATAATGGAAATAAACGCAGTCATGTTCCAAAATGCAAACCAGTCCCACTCCGAAGGAAAAATATTCCCAATTGTTGCAAACCCGCCAAGCGATTCATATGCTTTTGTTTCAGGGCGGAAAAACAGTTTAAACTGCTTCAGGTAATCCTGGGTTGTTTGCACGCCCCGGTTAATTCCGGCCGGAATCGATTCGAGAAAACCGTAATCGACTGTTGCCAGCTCGAGCATATCCGGATCGTTGTAAGCTGCATAAAAACCGAGTTTCCCCTCTTCAGTAACTTCAACCTCTTTTGTAATGGTATTGCCATCGCGGAGCATAGTGAGTTCTACCTTCTCATTTTTCTTAGATGCCAGGTAATCGGAGAACTGATCGTAAAATTCAAAATTATTCCCATCTACAGCAACAAAAACATCGCCTTTTTGCAATCCGGCTTCTTCGGCAGGAGAGTCTTTTACAACCTGCCCCACCCCTATATCGAAAGGTTTGCGCCAGCTTATCACCTCTTCCTTGGTTTTCAGTAACCGCGCCAAATCCGAATCGCTGATTTCCACATCAATTAGCTCGCCGTCTCTTCTTACCTGAACAGTTTTTGCATCGTCGAGTACAATAGTCGGAACTATTTTACTGAAGTTTTCGATGTGCTTATTGTCTACCGAAACTATTTTGTCGCCATCGCGAAAGCCAATTTCTTCGCCAACTTCGCTTACTTCAATTCCATATTTAACATTGTCGACAGGCAGATAGGATTCACCCCATGCGTAGGAAATACCAATGTAAATAATTACGGCAAACAGGAAATTCATCATCACGCCTCCCAGCATAATCAGCAAACGCTGCCAGGCCGGTTTAGCCCTGAATTCGTGAGGTTTTGGTGGTTGTTTCATGGCTTCCTTATCCATCGACTCATCAATCATCCCCGATATTTTTACGTAACCACCAAGCGGCAGCCAGCCCACACCGTATTCGGTTTCGCCTTTCTTCACTTTAAACAGCGAAAACCAGGGATCAAAAAACAAGTAAAACTTTTCAACCCTTGTTTTAAACAACCGGGCAAACATAAAATGCCCGAATTCGTGTAAAACAACAAGAATTGAGAGGCTTAAAATAAGTTGAGCTGCTTTTATCAATATTGTATCCATTCTTCTTTTTTCTTCTTAAATAGTATTTTCTGTTAACACTTGTGCTATTTTTCTCGTTTCGGAATTGGTTTGAATTAAATCGTCAATGTCCGGTTTCTTAATAAAACTTGCTTTTTGCATAACTTTTTCAATAATTTCCGGCATCTGCAAAAATCCTGTCTTCCCTTTCAAAAATGATTCCACAACTATTTCGTTGGCTGCATTTAAAATACAGGGCATGTTTCCGCCGGCATCCAAAGCCTCAAAAGCGAGTGCAAGGTTACGAAATTTTTTTGTATCGGGCTGAGCAAATTCAAGATTTGGATAATCGAGAAAATTAAAGCGCGGGAAATTGTTTTTTATGCGGTATGGAAAGCCAAGTGCATACTGAATGGGAAGCCGCATATCGGGCAGTCCCATCTGTGCTTTCACGGAACCGTCTTCGAACTGAACCAGCGAGTGAATGATTGACTGAGGATGAATCACCACGTCGATTTTTGATGAGGGTAACCCAAACAACCAGCGTGCTTCAATTACCTCGAACCCTTTATTCATAAGCGATGCCGAGTCAACCGTAATTTTCGCTCCCATTTCCCAGTTGGGATGATTCAGCGCATCATCTACGGTAACTGCTTCCAGTTCTTTTATCGATTTTTCACGAAACGGCCCGCCCGAGCAGGTCAGTATAATTTTTTCGATAGGATTGGTAAATTCACCCACAAGGCACTGAAAAATAGCAGAGTGCTCGGAATCTACCGGAATAATATCCACCTGTTTTTCTTTGGCCAGGTTTGTAATGATATCGCCGGCAACCACCAGCGTTTCCTTATTGGCCAGTGCAATATTTTTACCTGCTTTTACAGCGTGGTATGTGGGCACCAGCCCCGAATATCCAACCATTGCGGTCAGCACGATATCGATGGTTTCCATTTGCACCACCTGGTTGAGCGCCTCGCTGCCGGCAAATACTTTTATGGGTTCATTCTGAAGTGCATCCATCACCTCGCCGTACTTTTCCTTGTTGGCTATTACAACAACATTGGGCTGAAACTGCCGTGCCTGTTGAATAAGGAGTCCGATATTATTGTTTGCTGTTAAAACTTCCACTTCAAAAAGATCAGGATTTTCTCCGATCACCTGGAGCGACTGGGTTCCGATTGACCCTGTTGAACCGAGAATGGCAATTCTTTTTTTCTCCATAAGTTTTAGAAATCAATGTATTCTACAGGATCGAGGGGTGTTCCACTATGCCAAAGTTCAAAGTGAAGATGGGGCCCGGTGGTCATTTCTCCCGTGTTCCCGATTATGGCAATTGCTTCGCCTGCATGTACTTTATCTCCTACATTTTTCAACAATTCTGCATTGTGTTTATACACCGAAATCAGTTCGGCTTCATGTTGTATATAAATCACATACCCTGTTTCGATTGTCCAGCCCGAAAAGACAACAGTACCGTCGAGCACTGAGGAAATGCGGCTGTTGGGCTCTCCTACCAAATCAACACCGAGATGATCGGCAGAAGATTCAAAACTATTGGAAACAATTCCTTTTACGGGTACAAAAAAATGTACCTGGCTTAGGCTTACTCCTCCTGAAGGTTCGTTGCCAAATGAAAGACTGGTTTGTTCAGCAAGTAATTTATCCTGAAAAACGGAATCGTGGTTGTAACGTTGAAACTCAACTTCATTGGGCTCCACGTTGTCATCGGCAATAATATTGTCGCCCGGCTGCTGTCCGTTTAATATTGCCTGAATCCCCCTGAAAAACTCATCGCGCTTCTGCAGTTCGTTTTCCAGCGAATCTACTTTAAGGGCAGTTTCAACCAGCACCTGGCGGTATTCAGCTTTCGGATAACCGGGAATATACTCGCGCAAACCGGTTGTGGCAATCAGCAAAATAACAAGTACCACAATAATTGCCGACAGCAAACTGGTGACGGTAAATACCTTCAGCCGGGTGAGTTTCATGCTCCAAACCGACTGAAAAGTGGTGTCGTTATAAATGATCAACCGGTAACGGTCGCTGAGTTTTTTAAATAATTTTTTCTTCACGTTTTTGCTGCCCATTTTTTAGGAGCTACAAAATTAGAAAGAATTGAGAAACATCTGCAAAGTTTATACTTTTTTAACCTCCCTCATTTAATTTGAAAGCAATCGAAATGAACAATTTATCCCAATTTTAAAATGGTTCGCCTATTTCACCGGGTAATAGATTTTTGTGTGCCATTTATTGGGATCAGGTTCTGTTGCTGCATCGGTAATGTATTGTTCAACCGGGGCACCATTCATTTTAAATCCATGCTGCTCAATCCATTGCTGAAGGATGTTGTGCGCTTCTTCCAGCTTCCCGGGGTCGCCATAATAATCGATCGTGGCGCATCTCCCCGGATTAAAAGTGCCGGTTTGAATCGGATCTTCCGGCAAAATGAGTTCTGAAACAGGGTAGCCGCATTCCAAATCGATGGTGTCGCTATTCATTTCATGATAAATGGCAAACGGCGGACCGGTTATCCGGGCAGTGGTGGCTGCCACAAAATTTCTGACAGACTGATACATTTCATTCATCCGCAAGCTGACATCACTGTAAACAATTTTTTCGCGAATGCCGGCATATTCAAAGGAATCGGGTTCGCGGAGTTCGACAATCATGGCATTCTCCTGTTCCAACACCCTGCAAACTGTATTTAAATATTTAAACCCGTCTCTCATTTCGGGCCTGATTTTTCTTTTTTTCAGCAGCCCGCCCCACCGTGCAAAAGGATTGTATCCGACATCGCAGGTTAAAATCCATGTTACTGAAGTTTCTTCCCCGTTTTCTTCAAACAGAAACTTCATGGTGCCGGATCTTTTCTCCGGATACTGCAGCACACAAAAAACCGAATCGTAAGGCACTGACTCAGTGATTGTAAGTTTACCCACACCGATATCATCATCATCGCTATTCCAGATAACACCCGCTCCCCGGCCAACGCCATTGTTGTTAAATTCAGTTTCCAAATCCGGATCAATGATGTGCCATTTCGACCATTTCTCCCAGTTATAGAGGTCATTTATCTGGCTGAAAACAATTTCTGGAGATGCTTCGATTTTTACATCCCGCTCAATTTCAACGTGCTGTGGCAACAAATAGGCACTCATAATAAAAACCGCGAAAACAAAAAGGAGCCACATCAGAAACCGGACAAACTTTTTCATAACTGAAATTTTAAGAATGATTGAAATTAGTTCATTTTTTGTTCCTAACAAAAAATGGCGGCAGTTCAGTAAATTCTTTTGAATTATTTTTCAGGTTGACTTTTGTTCTTTGCAGAAAGTGCAATTATTAGTTAATTTGACTGACAATATTTTCTGATAATCAGGAATCATGACTTCAAAAAATTTATTTTATCGTCCGGTGAGCTGGATTTTGTTTGCTTTGATTGCAGCAGGCGGAATTTTCTATGTCACAAAAAATTTTGAAAAGGCCAATCCGCTGGTCAGTGTGAACATCAGTATGGACAGGGAAACGGCGCTTGCTGAAGCCACCCGCCTGACTGAGGAATTCGGGATTGGGCCCGATGGATACAAACAGGCTGCGTCTTTCCGGAAAGATTCACGTTTTCAAAATTTTACCGAGCTGGAAGGCGGCGGCCTCGACACATTTAAACTGGTAATTTCAGAAAAATACTACCATCCTTTTTACTGGACAGTGCGCCATTTTAAAGAGCAGGAGGCCAATGAGGCCTATTTCTGGTTTAAACCATCGGGTGAACCTTACGGATTTCATGAAAAAATCCCGGAATCGCAGCCGGGTGCAGCTCTCAGCCAGGAAGAGGCTTTAAGGGCTGCCGAGCACCATGCCATTTACAACTGGGACGTGGATTTGTTGCCGTATGAACTGGTGGAAAAATCGAAAACCGAACAAATAAGCGGACGGGTAGATCACACTTTTGTTTATGAACGAACCGATAAATCGGTAGGCGATTCAAATTTCAGGCTGAAGCTGGTGGTGAGTGGCGATAAACTAACAACAGTCAATTATTTTGTGAAAATTCCTGAAAACTTCAACCGCCGTTATTCCGAAATGCGTTCGGCCAATCAAACCATTCAAATGATTTCGATGGCGGCCATTGTTTTGCTTTACGGAATTCTGGGCATTGGCCTCGGTATTTTTGTATTGATTCGTAAAAAATACCTGATATGGAAACCGGCTGCTTACTGGGGAATGGGAATTGCATTTGTTTCAGTGTTTCTGCTGTCGTTAAACAGCCTGCCGTTTAGCTGGTTTTCGTACGACACCTCCACATCGCAATCCACCTTTTTACTGCAGCAGATGCTTGGCGGGCTGATGGGTGCTTTGGGTTTTGGAGCCATTATCTCGCTCTCGTTTATGGCAGGAGAAGGTTTGGGGAGAATGGCATTTCCGCGGCATATCCGCTGGTGGAAACTCTGGTCGGAAAACAGCGGAGGCAGTCTGCCGGTGCTCGGGCAAACAATTGCAGGTTACCTTTTCGCGGTAGTAATTCTTACGTTCGATATTTTTTTCTATGTTTTTACTGCCGAACATTTTGGCTGGTGGAGCCCTGCCGGCACGCTTTCCAATCCAAATGTGCTGGCCACTTACCTTCCGTGGCTCGACTCGATAGCGATTTCGCTACAGGCCGGATTCTGGGAAGAAGCGCTTTTCCGTGCCGTGCCAATTGCAGGAGTTTATCTTCTTACAAAAAACAAAAAATCGCGCACTTTTTGGATTGTACTTATACTTTTGGTTCAAGCCCTCATTTTTGGAGCTGCCCATGCCAATTACGCCCAGCAGCCTTCTTACGCGCGGGTAATTGAAATGATCATCCCCTTTACCATCATGGGCATTATTTATATTTATTACGGAATTTTACCCGCAGTAATAGCACATTACGCAGTAGATGTTTTTTGGATCAGCCTGCCGCTTTGGGTAACTTCCCAAACCGGTATCTGGCTCGACCGCTCGCTGGTGTTGTTGTTTTTATTTCTGCCGCTTTTTATCGTTTTCTTTTTCAGGCTGAAAAACGGGAAATGGAAAAAAGTGCCGGAGGAAGAACGCAATGCAGGATGGCAACCGCCTGAAATGCCGGAAAAACAACAAGAGGAAGAAGAAACCGTTAGCAAAGTACGAAAATTCAACAACGAAAAATGGGTACTCCCGCTCGGAATTGCAGGATTGGTTTTGTGGATTGTTTTCACTCCTTTCAAAACCGATTCGCCGGTTTTAAATCTCCCGAAAGATGAAGCCATAGTAATTGCAAAATCGGAACTCGACACCCGTTACACTATCAGTTGGCAAGAATGGACCATTCTCTCAAAAATAAACGGACAGGCAGATACCCGCGATATTTTTATATGGCAGGAAGGCGGTGAAGAAGTTTACCGCAATATGTTCGATACTTTTTTACCTCCGCCCCACTGGCTAATCCGGCTGGTAAAAACTTCGGGCACTGCCGAAGAAAAAACCGAAGAATACCGGGTACGTATTTCTGATGAAGGTGAAATAATGAGTGTTGAACACAAAATTCCGGAAACAGCACCAGGAGCAAACCTCAGCCAAAAAGAAGCACAGCAGATTGCCGATGCAGCCATCGAGATGAAATTTTCTGCCGACCGTAAAAACCTGAAAGAAGTTTCTGTTTCACCTGAAAAACTGGATAACCGCACCGACTGGGAATTTATCTATGCCGACACACTAAAATTTCCACTCGATACCGGACAGGGCCGTTACCAGATAGAAATTTCGGGCAGCGAACTGACCAACAGTTATGCTTATGTACACGTTCCGGAGGAATGGAGCCGTGAATACAGGAAAGAACAAAACTCGAAGTCGATTATACAAACCGTTGGAAATATTGTGGTTACCGGGGCGTTGTTCTTTCTGATTATTCTGTCCGTCATCAGGTGGACCCGCAAAAAATTCCACCTGAAACTGTTCATCCGCTTTACCCTGTTCTTCATTCTTTTATACGCAGTTGAAACCTGGCTAAGCTGGGATTCCATGCTGGCTTCCTACAACACGCAGGTGCCCATGGGGAATTTTATTATTATGGCGCTGACTGGTACATTGATTTCCAGCATTTTTTTCAGCCTGATAAACGGTATAATTCTGGGGGCCACCCCGGGCTGGTTTCCTGTGAGCAATCAATCTCCAACTAAAAACCTGCTGTATGCTTTTGGATTTGGATTTCTGACGGCAGGTTTTTGGGCAGTTGTTGGAGAACTGCAGCCACAAACCACACCTTCGTGGCTTGATTACACTTACCTCAACAGCGCTGTTCCCTGGCTGGAGTTGGGCGTTTCACGTACTGTAAACATTATCCTGTATCCTGCTTTTGCCATTGTACTGTTTTGGGGGGCAAACTATTTCACCAAACGCTGGACCACACAAAAATGGGCCGGAATTTTTATTCTTGCCCTTGCCGGATTCGGAGTTATGGCGCTATCTTATGAGAATTTTTCAAGCTGGATTTTATCGGGTGCATTTGTCAGCCTTTTTCTTTGTGCCGCCTGGTATTTCTTTTTCCGGTTTCATTTGGAATGGATTCCCGTTAGTTTTGGAATGATACCTCTGATTAAAATATTGCGGGAAATGATTGTAGTTCAAAACCTGTCATATATCTTTGGCGGAATTTTAATGATTTTATTGTCTTCCGCCATCTTATATATATGGTACCTTTTGCTTGTAAAACATGCATCGCCCGGAACACAATACATCTCAAAAAATAAAGAAGAGTGAAAATATTATATTTGCGGTTAAATTTTAAAATTAAAAATTAAAAATGAGAAGACTGAACGTATTGCTGCTCGCTGTAATTCTGTTTGTGGGCAGGGCAGCAGCCGATGAAGGGATGTGGCTCCCCTCGCTGATTCACAAACTGAACATTGACGAAATGCAGGAAATGGGCCTCGAACTGAGCGCCGAAGACATTTACAGCATAAACAATTCAAGCCTGAAAGATGCAATAGTAGCCCTCGATCGCGGTTCATGCACCGCCGAGCTTATTTCGGGTGACGGGTTGCTACTCACCAACCACCATTGTGGTTTTGGTGAAATTCAGACACACTCGAGTGTTGAGAATGATTATCTGCAGGATGGTTTTTGGGCCATGTCGCGCGATGAAGAGCTGCCCAATCCTGGCAAATCAGTTTCATTTCTGGTACGAATTGAAGATGTAACCGACGAGGTACTGGCCGATGTTACCGATGAAATGACCGAACAGGAACGCACCGATCTAATCACATCGGCTTCAAACAGAATTGAAAGCAAAGCAAAAGACGATACCCATTACGAAACTTATGTACGCAGCTTTTTCAATTCAAACAGGTACTATCTGTTTGTAACAGAAACGTTCCGCGACGTTCGTTTGGTGGGAGCTCCTCCACAGGCGCTGGGAAAATTTGGCGGCGACACCGATAACTGGATGTGGCCCCGCCACACAGCCGACTTTGCCATGTTCCGCGTTTACAGTGCCCCCGATGGAACACCGGCCAGCTATTCTGAAGACAATGTACCTTATCAGCCCAGGCATTTCCTTCCGGTATCGCTGAAAGGTTTGGAAGAAGGCGATTTTGCAATGGTGATGGGTTACCCGGGAGGCACAAACCGTTACAAAACATCATACGGTATTGATTACACCATGAAGGTAACCAACCCGGTACGTGTGGAAGTGCGCGAAAAGAAACTCGATATTCTGGACGACTACATGAAAACCAGCCAGAAAGCACGCATTCAGTATGCATCGAAGTATGCCCAAAGTTCAAATTATTACAAATACAGCATCGGACAAAACAGGGGGCTTGAAAACCTGAATGTTGTAACCAAGAAAAAAGCACTGGAAGATGAATTTACACGTTGGGTAAATTCGAGTAAAGAACGTCGTGAGAAATACGGAGAAGCCATGGAATACATCGCCGATTCATACTCTGAAAACAGAGACAGCAGAGCCCGGGAATATATGGCAGAAGCAATGATCCGCGGACCCGAAATTTTTATATTCGCCTACCGCGCGCTTCCGCTTTACAGAATGTTGAAAGATGACGATACCAACTACGATCGCGTTAATATGGTAGCCGAAAGAATGAGCCAAAACCTCGACCGTCATTTTAAAGACTACCACGCACCTACCGACCAAAAAGTAGTTGCAGAGCTTCTTGAATTGTATGCAGAAAATAACGACCCGAAATATTATCCCGACTTTTTTGAAGATGCCCGGAAAAAAGGCTTCAAAAAATACACTAAAAAAATGTTTAAAAAGACGGTATTCGATAATAAAGAAGAGTTGGAAGAATTTCTCCAGGATCCATCTTTCAAAACTTTGAAAAAAGACCGGGTATTTCAGGCAGCTCGTGATATTTTCGAAAAATACCGCGAAATTGGAGAAATAGCCGGAGAAAAAGATGAGCAGTTGAGCACCGGACGAAGATTATTTGTGGCCGGATTGATGGAAATGCAGGCAGATAAAAAATTCTATCCCGATGCCAATTCAACGATGCGGCTTACTTACGGGAAAGTATTGGATTATGAGCCACGCGATGGTGTTATTTACAAACATTACACCACCACCGACGGGTACCTGGAAAAAGAAATTCCGGGCGACGATGAATTTCATGTACCCGAAAGAATGAAAAATTTACTGCTGGCAGAAGATTTTGGACGGTATGCAAACGAAAACGGCGAACTGGTTGCCTGCTTCATTACCAATAACGATATTACCGGTGGTAATTCAGGAAGCCCGGTAATTAACGGAAACGGTGAACTCATAGGTGTTGCATTCGACGGTAACTGGGAGGCAATGAGCGGCGACATTGCTTTCGAACCTGACCTGCAGCGCTGTATCAATGTCGATATCCGCTTTGTAATGTGGATCATCGATAAATATGCCGGTGCCACCCACCTCATCGACGAGATGAAAGTGGTGGAGTAAATGACAAGAAAATATTCAAAAAAAATCCCGCTGTTTTTGGCGGGATTTTTTTTTGCTCCATTTGTTTATTACTGAATTTACTCACTACTTTGTACTCATTACTCACTATTAAAAAAATGGCCAGACCAAAAATTACAATTTACACCGATGGCGCAGCACGCGGAAACCCCGGTCCGGGAGGCTACGGAGTTGTGCTCATTTCGGGTCAGCACCGCAAGGAACTTTCGCAGGGATACCGCAACACTACCAACAACCGCATGGAATTGCTGGCGGTAATTACCGCTCTCGAAGCGCTGAAAATTCCCGGCAGCGAAGTAACTGTTTACACCGACTCGAAATATGTAGCCGATGCAGTGGAAAAAGGGTGGGTTTTCAACTGGGTAAAAAAACGGTTCAAAGGCAAAAAAAATGCCGATCTCTGGATGCGTTTTCTTGAAATCTATAAAAAACATGTGGTAAAATTTGTGTGGGTAAAAGGCCATGCCAACGATCCGTTGAACGAACGTTGTGACGAACTGGCCGTGGAAGCGTCGATGCAGCCGGGCCTGCCGGAAGATGAAGGGTACAAACCGGAAGTTTAACTTTTTAAGTTCTGAAAATGATTTTTTTAATGCATCCATTGTGAACACCTCAGAAAAAAGCCGTAATGTTTCACTCGTTTGAAATAACATACGGCAATGCACTGGAGCAATTTCCGGATGCCAAAGTTTTTTGTGGATTATCCGGGAGCGGGAAATATCTTTTAATCACATCTGAAGTCGGCTCCTCAAAGCGGTGATATGGTACACTGGAACTTTTGGATCATGTTGAAAACCAGAAAATTTATCAATTAATTGATTTCCCAGTAAAGCATACTTCCTTTCAGTTCCAGAAGGTCAAAATCATATTCTTTGTAAATAAAATTAATAGGAAAAAGCTGATAATATCGAACATCTTCTTGATTCAGCTTGGCCGGCACCCATTTTTCGGGAAGGGTATAAAATGCCTGCAGCGCCATATTGTTGAGCGCCAGGTTAATCCCTTTTTCTATTCGTATGCCCTCAATTTCACCATTCTCCATCACTACAAAACCAACTACAAGCCGCCCTTCAACTTCAGAGATATTAATTCCCGATTCGTCAAATACCTTCAGAATATGCTCATGTAAATAAGGCATACCCGGAGTAAATCTAGGTTCAATGTCAACAGAATAAAATACATTGTGAATGTATTCTTCGCCATTTCTTTTCCAGTTTTTATTCGAAACCAACTCATTTTGGTTGTACTTCGAAACCGACTTTTTATTACCATTATCATAATATTCGGTAACCTCACCATGAAATAATAATGGAATTTTTGAAAGTGTATATCCCGTTCGTTTTATTTGTCCGTTGCGGCGGTCAGTAAATTTAAAAACCGAATCATTTTGCGGCTCAAAGGTACGTGTAATCTTTTCTCTTGAAAATACATCGCTTTTAATTGTGATGTTATAAACGGAAGGTTCACTGA
Source organism: uncultured Tangfeifania sp. (assembly GCA_964443035.1). Taxonomy (GTDB): domain Bacteria; phylum Bacteroidota; class Bacteroidia; order Bacteroidales; family Prolixibacteraceae; genus Tangfeifania. Next base: position 3,771 of record CAYUBV010000020.1, on the reverse strand, counting down.
CAGTTATTTTTTCTGTAAACATCGATTGCCAGTTTCCTTCTTTCATTTTGTAAGTAGATACATTCATCCGTTTTTTGGAACGGTATGTAATTTCTTTTTTGTATTCTTTGTTTTTAACCTGCCCCGTTTTTCCATTGACCCCAATATAGAAAACGGTGTCGTTTTGCGCCATGAGGAATGAAGATAATAGTAAAAACAAAATTAATTGTAAAAACTTCATGCATTAAAAAATAACAAAAACGGTTAGAAATCAAACACTAATTGCTCATCATTTAAATGAAATGACAGCCGGTGATATTTGCAGATTCCATTTTTAGCAATTGCTTCGCGGTGAAATAAAGTAGCGTAACCTTTATTGGTGTTCCATCCATAATAATTAAACTCCGGGTGAATTTTTTCCATGTATTCGTCGCGCCAGGTTTTGGCCAGCACAGATGCCGCCGCTATGGAAAGAAAACGCCCGTCGCCTTTTATCATGCAGGTAAACGGAATTTTTGACTGCGGACGAAAACGGTTGCCGTCGATGAGCAAATGCTGGGGTTTCATTTTTAATTTCTGAACTGCCCGGTTCATGGCCAGGAAGGAAGCATTCAGGATATTAATTTTATCAATCTCCTCGTTTGAAACCATTTCAACCGCCCAGGCCAGCGCTTCCTTTTCAATAATCGGCCGCAGTTCGTTTCGCTGTTTTTCAGTAAGTTGTTTGGAATCGTTCAGAAACGGGTGCTCAAAACCATTGGGCAGAATAACTGCTGCTGCCGCTACGGGCCCGGCCAGGCAACCACGACCGGCCTCATCGCAGCCGGCTTCAATTATTCCTTTTTTTAAATACCCCAACAAAGGTTCTGTCATTTCTTTTTATTTACCGCGTCAAAAATTGTAATTTATTTTTTTCAGAAAAAATATTTTGAGGATTATTCTGCTTTCAGAGAAAAAAATCACTTCTTAACCTCTAAAATATATGACTACACCAGCGAATCGCCTTTTTGTATTCTCACATCGGTTACAAACTGCTTAATCTGCTGCTCGTCTTCTCTGCGGCAAATCATCAAAGTATCGTTCGACTCAGCAACAATGTACCCATCCAATCCGTGAAGAACCGCAACTTTTTCGTTATTCACATCCACGATGCAATTGCTGGTGTCATAGGTGAGCACATTTTCGCCGCTTAGCACATTTCCATTTAAGTCCTTGTCTTTATTGTCATACAAAGAGCTCCAGGTTCCAAGGTCGCTCCAACCAAAATCGGCTGTTAAAACGTACACATTTTCTGCCTTTTCCATGATGCCGTAATCAACCGAAATTCCCTGGCATTCGGAGTAGGTTTTATTGATGAAATGCACTTCATCTTCGGTATTGTACAACTTGATTCCATTTGCAAACAGCGATGAAATACCGGATAAATGTTTGTCGAACGCTGCTAAAACAGAAGGTAACGACCAGATAAAAATTCCGGAATTCCAAAAGAATTCGCCACTGTCGATAAATATTTGAGCCATTTCGCTGTCGGGCTTTTCAGTAAAGGTTTTTACTTTATGCAGGTTGTCAAGCTGTTTAAACTTCACTTTATTTTTCACCTGAATGTAACCATAACCTGTTTCGGGTCTGCTCGGTTTAATTCCGAGGGTTAAAAGGGCATCCCGGTCCTTCACAAATTCGAGCCCGTTTTTAATCTGGCGGACAAATTCCTCTTCTTTCAAAATTAAATGATCCGAAGGAGCCACCACGAGTTTTGCATCAGGGTTTTTGGTTTTGATTTTATAGGCTGCATAAGCGATACATGGTGCGGTATTCCTGCGGAGCGGCTCCAGTAGAACCTGGCTTTCTTCCAGTTGCGGAAGCTGCTTAAGAACCAAATCTTTATAACTAACGCTTGTTACTACCAAAAAATTCTCTTTCGGGATAAAAGAAGAATAGCGATCGTAAGTTTGCTGGATTAACGTGCGTCCTGTTCCCAGAATGTCTAAAAACTGTTTGGGCCGGGTGCTTCTGCTCAGGGGCCAGAAACGGCTACCAACACCGCCGGCCATAATAATACAATAATTATTTTCCATTAAACATTTATTTCTGTACGGGCAAAAATATGAAAATAAGTAAAATCAGTTAAAAATACGGGGTATTTTAAAAGAAGTTACTGTCACTATTTCGCATCACAATATTTTGATTCAGCTATTAATATTGTAATTTTATCCGAAATCTTTGTACGTTTAAATTTCTGGAATGCACCAGGAAAAAAACAGTTGAATATGAATTTCTTTTTTCATGTAGGACGTTACTTCACCATGCTCAAGCGGGTTTTCGGGCGTCCTGAAAAACCTAAGCTTTACATCCGCCAGCTATTTCAGGAGATTGATTCGTTGGGAGTAAATTCTGTCTGGATTGTAATTATTATTTCAATTTTTATCGGTGGAATTATGACCATCCAGTTTGCCTACAGCATGGCGAACCCCATTTACCCGTCTACCCTGGTGGGACTTGGCACCCGCGATGTTCTCATTCTGGAGTTTTCGTCTACGATACTGGCACTGATTATGGCCGGAAAAATCGGGTCGAACATTACTTCCGAAATCGGCACCATGCGGGTAACTGAACAGATTGATTCTCTGGAAATCATGGGAGTTAATTCGGCAGGTTATCTTATTCTTCCCAAAATTGCAGCCGTGGTTTTTATATTTCCTTTTTTGTTTATAATCAGTGTATTTTTCGGGTTGCTTGGCGGACTTGTTACAGGGCCGATTGCCGGTGTTATTACAATCCCTGAATACCTCGAAGGAATAAGGTGGCTGTTTTACCCCTATTACGTTACTTTTTCCATCATTAAATCACTGTTTTTTGGTTTTTTAGTGGCTTCTGTGCCGGCCTATTTTGGGTACTACGTAAAAGGCGGTGCGCTTGAAGTAGGAAAAGCAAGTACCGCAGCAGTAGTAAATACAAACATTCTTATTTTATTTTTCGATTTAATTTTAACGCGACTTTTACTCACATGATACAGGTAAAAAATTTATATAAATCATTTGATGGCAGCCCTGTTCTGAAAGACATCAACACCCGTTTTGAGCAGGGGAAAACAAGCCTGATTATCGGGCGCAGTGGCTCGGGAAAAACGGTTTTGCTGAAATCTATCCTTGGATTGTTCGACATAGATAAGGGCGAAGTTTGGTACGGCGATAAAAATTTTGTGAAAATCAGCCGCAAAGAACGCAAGCAGATGCGCCGCGAAATTGGAATGGTTTTCCAGGGAGGCGCGCTGTTCGACAGTCTTTCGGTAGAAGCCAACGTTCGCTTTCCGCTCGACATGTTTACACACCAGTCTTCCAAAGAAAAACAGGAACGGGTTGACTTTTGCCTTGAACATGTAAACATTGGAAAACCGGCTTTCAAACTGCCTCCCAGCGAAATCAGCGGAGGAATGCAAAAACGTGTAGCCATTGCACGCGCCATTGCGCTCAATCCGAAATATTTATTTTGTGACGAACCCAACTCGGGCCTCGACCCGGAAACAGCCACGGTAATCGATAAACTTATCCAGGACTTAACCAAAGAATTTCAGATGACAACCATTATCAATACCCACGATATGAATTCGGTGGTTGATATTGGTGAATCTGTACTTTTTATTTCGAATGGAGAAGTTTGCTGGGAGGGAACCAACAAGGAAATTCTGCATACTGACAATCAAAAACTCAACGATTTTATATTTGCCAATAAACTTTATGCGCAAATGAAAGAAGAACAGGACAAGAATAAATGAAAAATTTTGCGATTGTTTTG
>CAYUBV010000019.1:10860-19685 GCA_964443035.1 uncultured Tangfeifania sp. | reverse complement strand
GTACAATCATTATTGCCGTCAACAGGATGCGTTTCATCTGAATAAGTTTGGTTTTTACCATACTAAAATAATAAATAATTCTTGTGCATTCAATGGTTAATTGTTCTTTTTCCTGTTTAACAGATTTTTTTGTGGATAATACCAGGCCTTTGAACATTCTTCCATCCATTTTGCAGAGAAATTGGTTATTTTGCAGTTCGAAGAAAAAAAGTAATGTCAAACCGGTATTTTTTACAATTGAGTTACAAAGGCACCAGGTACCACGGCTGGCAGGTTCAGCCCAATGCTGTTTCGGTGCAGGAGGTGATGGAAAAAGCATTGTCGGCTATTCTGCGCGAAGAGATTTCCGTAGCAGGCGCCGGCCGTACCGACACCGGGGTGCATGCCTCGTTTTTTATGCTGCATTTCGATTCCGGGGTAATTATTTCCGATACTTGCAACCTGGTTTTCAAACTGAACCGCTTCCTGCCGCCCGACATTGCGGTTTTAAAAATATTCCCGGTAAACAGCATGGCACACGCCCGGTTCAGCGCTTTTTCGCGCACCTACAACTATTTTATTTCTACTGAAAAGAATCCTTTTCAGATTGAAACAAGTTACTTGTACACGGTGCCGCTCGATATGGAAAAAATGAACGAAGCAGCCGCAGTGCTTTTCGAATACGAAGACTTTTCCAGTTTCAGCCGGCTACACACCGATGTAAAAACCAACAATTGCAAAATATACCAGGCAGAGTGGGAGCGGGAAGGGAGTCAACTGGTTTTTACCATCAAAGCCGACCGGTTCTTACGAAACATGGTGCGTGCAATTGTGGGTACTTTGCTGGAGGTGGGCCGGGGAAAACTTTCGGCGGAAGATTTCAGAAAGATTATTGAAAAAAAGGACAGGGGAGCAGCGGGTGCTTCGGCGCCTGCCGAAGGGTTGTTTTTATCATATATTGAATACCCGGAAGAAATGAGGATATCATAACAAATTTGGTTTTCAGATTTAATACCGGAGTTGGAAATTCCGGCCTCCCGCGAAGGCAAAAAAAAAGGACGGGTCAACACCCATCCTTTTCACTAACTAAACCAATAAAACTAATCAAACCTAAACCTATGAACTAAAACTATGCTACAAATATAAGACGCTTTTAAATAATTTGAGTTAACTGAATGTTAAAAAATATGCTGTTAAACATTTTTTAACAATCTCGTTGTGTTTTAATCTATAAAATCCAAAGTTAGAAATTCCGGCCTCACCGGAGGCCAAAAAAAAAGGACGGGTCAACACCCATCCTTTTCACTAACTAAACCAATAAAACTAATCAAACCTAAACCTATGAACTAAAACTATAATGCAAATATAAGGCAAATTGTTCAATCCGGAGTTAATTAAATATTAACAGCATGTTATGAAACATTTAAGAACAAAAAAGCCTTTCAAATAAATGAAAGGCTTTTTGTCTGAAATTCAGTGCTTTTTATTGTTTTTTGTTTTTGCCTTCCTCGCCAGCGATTGAATCACGCATGTCGGTGTCGGCCATAATGTTTTTGTATTTCATGTAATCCATTATACCCAGGTTTCCCTGTTCAAACGCTTCGGCAATAGCGAGTGGCACTTTTGCTTCGGCCTCGATTACTTTTGCCCGGGCTTCCTGTGCTTTGGCTTTCATCTCCTGCTCGAGCGCTATTGCCATGGCACGGCGCTCCTCGGCTTTGGCCTGTGCAATGTTTTTATCGGCTTCGGCCTGGTCGATTTGCAACCCGGCGCCAATGTTTTTACCGATATCGATGTCGGCAATATCGATGGAAAGGATTTCAAACGCGGTTCCGGCATCGAGTCCTTTTTCCAGCACCACACGCGAAATAAAATCGGGATTTTCGAGCACTGCCTTGTGGGAGTGCGATGAACCGATGGAAGAAACAATTCCTTCGCCTACACGGGCCAGAACGGTATCTTCTCCGGCGCCACCCACCAATTGTTTAATGCTGGCGCGAACGGTTACCCGCGCTTTGGCAATGAGCTGAATTCCGTCTTTGGAAACAGCAGTTACCGGCGGTGTGTTAATTACTTTCGGATTTACCGACATCTGCACCGCCTCAAATACATCGCGACCGGCAAGGTCGATGGCCGTTGCCACTTTAAACGTTAAATCGATGTTGGCTTTTGAGGCAGAAACCAGGGCATGCACCACACTGGCAACATGGCCGCCCGCCAGGTAGTGGGCTTCCAGATCGTTGCGGTTTAGGTGAAGGCCGGCTTTGGTTCCTTCAATTAGGGCACGGACAATAACTCCGGGCGGAACTTTCCTGAATCGCATCAGGAACAATTGCATCAGCGAAATTCGAACGCCTGACACCAGGGCTGAAAACCACAACCCAACGGGAATAAAATAGAGGACAATAAAAAGTAAGACAATGACTCCGATTATGAGTCCCCAGGTACCGATTTCTTCAATCATTTTTTTCTTTATTAAAAGGTTCTACAATTATTTTATTTGTGAGAATTTTAAGCACTTTAATTTCTGTATTGTGGTTGACATATCCGGTGGTGGACTGTGCCTCCACGATTTCGCCGTTTACCCTGACTTTACCCGACGGCGCCAGCCGGCCGATGGTTTTTCCGGTATCGCCAACAGCAATTTTTGCATTGTCAACCGATTCCACTTTTCCTTCGACCAACGTTTCGAGCATCATTTTTTTTCCTGAATTCGATTTGAAAAAGTAATAAATGAGCAGCGGCGATGCAATTAAAACAAAGGCAAGCGTAAGAAAACCGATTCCGGTTCCGTATTCCGAGAAGGCGATAAAAACACTGATTCCAAGCAAAATAAAACCGCCGATTCCGGCAATTGTAATCCCGGGAATCACGGCAAATTCGATTAGCAAAAGCAGCAAGCCCAGAAAAATAAGCAGAATAATGGCAAATACGGTCATGGTTTCGAATTTATGGTTGCGCTAAGTTCTTTTTCAGTAAGGGCATCTTTCATCTGTTTTAGTGTTTCAAATTCACCTTTCCGTACATCGCAACGGCCCTTGTGGTGCGTAATTACAGTACACTGAACAGCCTGCTCGTAATCGTGATCGCAAATATCGATTAAAGCATCGATAACATAATCGAAACAGTGCACATCATCGTTGTGCAATACCAGGAAATATTCATGGGTGGCTTTTTCCTTCCGGGTTTCAGATGGCTGTCTTTTAGTTTCTCTCGATGTCATTTTTCTGCTTCCAGTTTTTTAGCTTCCCCCAAAGTTATTCTTTTTCCTTTAAAATACGGCACAACAAATGCATCTTCTATACCTTCCTGTCGAACCCGGTTCCGCATTTTCATGGCATCTTCCAGATTTTTAAGGTTTCCGGTGGTATAAACAACCACTCCATCTTCGTCGGTATAGTTTTCAATTTTACGAATAAATGATAATTTTTTATACAATCGTTCTACATAAGCCGGCAGTCCGCGACTATAGGCGCCAATCTGGATTTTATAGATAAGCTCATTTTCCTCTTTCTCCGGTGTCCGCGGGTTTTCAACTCCGGGTATGTTAAACAAATCGGTTGCAGCAATCATAAATGAGGTGTCTGTTTCTGCTTCTTCCTTTGCCATTTCCGGGTGCAGTACGCGTTGCATTTTATCGAGTTCAACCAGAAAATTATGGACAGCCACCTCGCCTGTCTGTTGCCAGTATTGGTTTTCGGATTCACGGCTTTCAGAAAATAGTTGGGTAGCTTCTTCACGTAATTCATACGATTTATTTTCCAGTGCCAGAATCTGTTCGCCAATTTCCGCTTTCTTTTCGGCATCGGCGCTTCGGTATTCATTTCTCAATTCATTGGCCTTTTCCATATTTTGCTTCACTTTTTCCTGCACGGTTTTTCCTTTCAGAAAAAGTTCTTTCCCTTTTTCAGTTTTAAAATGAGCTGTATTCAGGTAGGTAATGTCGTTGTTGATCTGAAATTCAATCGGGTCGCCTGCCGGAGGTGTGTAGGTGGTTTTTACACCAGGCAAGTCGGGCAACACCTTCCGCGGAGTAGAAATCATATCTGAAAAATCGCTTTTGGTTTCAATTTTTGGTGTGAGTTGCAGGGTATCTTCTGCCGGCACAGCATCAATTACGGGTTGTTCTTCGGGGGTTGGTTGTTTGTTTTCAGATGTTACTGGAGTTTCGGTGTAAATTTCTTCGGAAACTTCAGGTTGTTGCGGTGTTTCAATTGCAGTACCGTTTGTGAATGGATTTACCCGGTCGAAACACTGTTGTATTTTTTGCCCCAGTTGCACTTCCTGTTGTTCTTCCTGTGGCACATCGTGTCTGAACCTGTTGTAAAACTTCAGCGCCCGGTCAAAATTGTTTTGTGCGTGGTGTTGAACCGCAATGTAATAATTGACACGGTGAGGGGTGACATCTTTTCCGGCTTTAAGAAGGTGATTCAACTCTTCCTGCGAAAAGTGTCCGTTTTCTGTCCGGCTGGCGCCATAATAATAATTTAACATGGTATCGTCCGGATTTTTTTCAAGAAGTTGGCCGAAAGCTGTTTCGGCCGCTTCAAACTCTCCTTTATCGAAAAGCTGCATGGCTTTTACCGCTGTAATATCCTGGTTGCCCGCAAAAACAAAATTTCCTGCAAACAACAGAATACAAAGAAATGTTAGTTGAAATAATTTATTATTGTTCAGCATCATTTGTATCTCCTATACATTTTACGCTGCGTAAAATTACAAAAATTGTGCAAAGCTTTCAACCGGATGATAAATGAGGCTGTTGGAATCAATTTGTGAGATACCGGAAATTTAAACGTAAATAACTTATATTTGTAAAACTTGATTGGCAAATTATGACAAAACTGAAAGTTGGAGACAAAGCTCCGGATTTTGAAGGAACTAACCAGGACGGCGAAAAAGTAAGATTGAAAGATTTTGCCGGCAAAAAACTGATTCTTTATTTCTATCCAAAAGACAACACTCCGGGATGCACTGCTGAATCGTGTAACCTGAATGACAATTACAACAGTTGGCTCGAAAAGGGTTATGAAGTTTTAGGCGTCAGCCCCGACAGTGTAAAATCGCATCAGAATTTCAAAAATAAGTACAACCTGAAATTTGATTTGATTGCCGACACCGAGAAAGAGATTTTGCAGAAATACGGTGCCTGGGGTGAAAAAAATATGTACGGCAAAAAATACATGGGAGTGTTGCGCACTACTTTTGTAATTGACGAAAACGGGGTTATCGAAGAAATTTTCGAAAAGGTGAAAACCAAAGATCATACGAATCAAATTATTAAGAGCTTAAATATTTAACCGGGTCTAAACATGACGAAAGAAGAAAAAGCAAACATGAACAAGGAAAAGCTGAAAGCACTTCAGCTTACAATGGACAAAATTGAAAAGAGCTACGGAAAAGGCTCTATCATGCGCATGGGCGACCGTGCAGTTGAAAATGTACCGGCCATTCAGTCGGGCTCGCTGGCGCTGGATGTGGCGCTTGGCGTAGGTGGTTATCCAAAAGGAAGGGTAGTTGAGATTTACGGACCCGAATCTTCGGGTAAAACAACGCTGGCCATTCATGCCATTGCCGAAGCACAAAAAGCCGGCGGCATTGCAGCCATCGTGGATGCGGAACACGCTTTCGATCCGTACTACGCCAAAAAACTGGGAGTAGATACCGAAGAGCTGCTGATTTCGCAGCCCGACAGCGGCGAGCAGGCACTCGAAATTGTGGACAACCTGGTCCGCTCGGGCGCCATCGATATTATTGTTATCGACTCTGTGGCAGCGCTTACTCCAAAAGCTGAGCTCGAAGGCGAAATGGGCGATTCCAAAATGGGATTGCAGGCCCGTTTGATGTCGCAGGCATTGCGGAAACTCACGGCAAATATTAGTAAAACAAAAACCTGCTGTGTTTTCATCAACCAGTTGCGCGAAAAAATTGGCGTAATGTTCGGAAACCCGGAAACCACAACCGGTGGCAACGCCCTGAAATTTTATTCCTCGGTTCGTCTGGATATTCGTCGCATCGGACAAATTAAAGACGGCGACGAGGTAATGGGCATTAATGTGCGAGTAAAAGTGGTGAAAAACAAAGTAGCGCCGCCATTCCGCAAAGCAGAATTCGATATTTTGTATGGCGAAGGAATTTCAAAATCGGGAGAAATCATCGATTTGGGGGTGCTGCATAATATCATTAAAAAAAGTGGTTCGTGGTTCAGCTACGGCGACACAAAACTCGGACAGGGACGCGAAACGGTTCGTAACCTGATTCTCGACAATCCGGAACTGGCGCAGGAACTCGAAACGAAAATTTTGGAAGCTATTACCGGAAAAACCAAAACAACAGAATAGAAAAAATTTAAACGGCAGATAATACTGGGTGAACCGCATCTGTCGATTCACCCATTTTTTTTATAATCAAAAAAAACAAATTCGGATGAAGGTTTTAAAATTCGGCGGAACGTCGGTAGGTTCGGCAGAAAACATTCAAAAAGTAAGGGAAATTGTTCAGCATCAAAAAGACGATGTGATTGTGGTTGTTTCGGCGCTCGGCGGAATAACTGACCTTATTTTGCGGGCAGCGCAACTGGCATCGGCAGGAACCGACGATTTCCGCACCGACCTGAAAGAAATTAAAAAGCGACACTCCGATATGATTGCGGAACTTTTCAATGGTTCAGGCCCGATGGGTTACATTGCCGATGAGTTGCTCGACGAGCTGGAACAGATTCTTACGGGAATTACGCTGGTGGGGGAACTCACGCCAAAAACCCTCGACCGGATTGCCGGAATAGGCGAGCGCATTTCTTCGCACATCGTGTCTCAATTCATAACCGGTTCAGTACGGAAAGACGCCTCCGAATTTATCCGAACCAACAGTAATTTTGGAAAAGCAGCGGTAAATTTTGAAGAAACCAACCGGTTAATCCGCGAAAAGTTTCGCGATTTTAAGGGGGTAGCTGTTGTTCCGGGTTTTGTGGCAAAAAATGGAAATAATGAATTTACCACGCTCGGGCGCGGCGGCTCCGACTACACAGCAGCAATTATTGCTGCTGCCCTCGATGTGGAATCACTGGAAATATGGACCGATGTGGATGGCTTCATGACCGCCGACCCGCGCGTTATCAGCAAAGCTTACACCATTTCAGAGCTTACTTATTCTGAGGCTATGGAGTTGTCGCATTTTGGAGCGAAGGTAATTTATCCGCCAACTATTCTGCCGGTTTATCAGAAAGAAATTCCCATTCAGATAAAGAATACATTTAAACCGGAACACGAAGGCACCCGGATTTTAAGCAGTCCTCAAAGCCGGAAAGACCGCCCGATTAAAGGAATTTCATCCATTTCGCAAATATCGTTGCTAACCCTTCAGGGAATCGGGATGGTGGGCGTTACCGGAATATCGATGCGACTGTTTACAGCGCTGGCAAAAATGAATGTAAATGTCATTCTTATTTCTCAGGCTTCTTCTGAAAATTCCATTAGTGTGGCTGTTGATTCTTACGCCGTTAAACTGGCTGAAAGTGCCATTGAGGTGGAGTTTGAAAAGGAAATTGCATCAGGTAGGGTGAATAAAATTGCAGTTGAAAACGACCTGTCGGTTGTGGCAATCGTGGGAGAAAACATGAAACATACCACCGGGATTGCCGGGAAGCTGTTTTCAACCATCGGAAAAAACGGGATAAATATTATTGCTATCGCGCAGGGAGCTTCGGAGCTCAATATTTCGTGGGTGGTAAAAACCACCGAACTGCGCAAAACCCTGAATGTGGTTCATGAGTCGTTCTTCCTTTCTGAAAATGTGGAACTGAATATTTTCCTGATGGGAATCGGAACCGTTGGAGGCAACTTATTGCAGCAAATTCAGCAGCAGCAGCAAAAACTGGTCGATGAGAAACATTTGAAAATTAAACTTACCGGTGTTGCAAATACGAAAAAAATGATATTCGATCGCGAAGGATTCGAAATTTCCGGCATCCGCGAAGCATTGAATGAATCAAATTACACATCTTCACTGGTTGGTTTTGTGGATGAAATGAAAGTCATGAATATTTACAACTCCGTATTTGTCGATTGCACGGCCTCGGAAGATGTGGCTTTACTGTACAAAGAAATTCTTCGTTCGAATGTGTCGGTAGTTACGGCCAACAAAGTGGCAGCTTCCTCTTCTTATGAAAATTACATGGAACTGAAAAACATCGCCAAACAAAAAGGCGTCAAGTTTTTGTTTGAAACCAATGTGGGAGCAGGGCTGCCCATTATCAATACGTTGAACGACCTGGTTTACTCAGGCGACCGGATTTTGAAAATCGAAGCAGTGCTTTCCGGAACGCTGAACTTTATTTTTAATACGATTTCGGCAGAAGTTCCATTAAGCGAAACCATCCGGATGGCCAAAGAACAGGGATTCTCCGAACCCGATCCGCGGCTTGATTTGAACGGCGTGGATGTGGCCCGGAAAATTCTGATTCTGGCACGCGAGGCCGGGTATCCGCTTGAAATGGAAGATATTACCATCGAGCGTTTTGTGCCTGATTCATTTTTCGAAGGTACACTCGACGATTTTTGGAAGAATATCCCCCAACTGGATGACGAGTTTGAAGTTAGACGAAAAGAGTTGGTAAAAGCCGGAAAGAAATGGCGTTTTGTTGCCAGCTACGAAAACGGGAAAGCAACAATTGGTTTAAAGGAAGTAGATTCAAAACATCCGTTTTACGACCTCGAGGGCAGCAATAATCTGGTAATGTATACCACGGAACGGTACAACGAATTTCCGATGCTGATAAAAGGATACGGAGCTGGTGCATCGGTTACTGCTGCCGGGGTATTTGCCGATTTAATCAAGGTTTCAAACAT
>CAYUBV010000019.1:0-10760 GCA_964443035.1 uncultured Tangfeifania sp. | reverse complement strand
CCGGGAAGCGAAATTGCAAACATGGCTGTTTTGGGTTACGACGTGGAAAAAGTTTATGAGGGCAGGGGAGTACTCGAGGCGGCCAGCATGGGCGTTCAACTGCAACCTGAAGATTTGGCCATGCGCTGCAACCTGATTTGCATCGACCAGGGAATTATTAAAAATCATTCTGCCGGACATATTTCAAGCGAAGAAGCATCTGTTTTAATCGCTTTTCTGAATGAAAAACTGGGTGATGAAAACCTGAAATTTTACCCGGGGGTTTCCTATCGCCATTTGCTTGTGTTAGAAAACGGCAACAAAAATATAAGTTGCACGCCGCCCCACGATGTGCAGGGAGCTCCTTTTAAAGATGTTCTGGTAAGTGAGAAAACCAAAAGCGGAACAGACACTGCCCGGAAACTGAACGACTTAATCCTGAAATCTCAGGAATTGCTGGAAAATCATCCGGTCAACCAAAAACGAAAAGAAGCCGGGAAAGATCCTGCAAACAGCATCTGGCCGTGGTCTCAGGGCTATAAACCGGCCATGCCCACTTTAAAGGAAATGTTTGGAATTAAAAAGTCAGCAGTGATTTCTGCGGTCGATCTGATCCACGGTATCGGGGTTTACGCCGGAATGGAAGTAATCCATGTGGATGGTGCCACCGGGTTGTACGACACCAATTACGAGGGCAAAGCGCAGGCGGCCCTCGAAGCATTAAAAACAAACGATTTTGTTTACCTGCACATCGAAGCCAGCGATGAAGCAGGGCACGAAGGCGATGTGGAACTGAAAACAAAAACCATCGAATACCTCGATCGGAGGGTGGTAAAATATATTTTGGAGGAAGTAAAAAAACTCGATGAAGAAGTAGCCATTGCAGTTTTGCCCGATCACCCAACTCCCTGTGCCCTGAAAACCCATACCCGCGAACCGGTTCCCTTCCTGATTTATAAACCGGGAATTGAACCCGATGAAGTAACAGTTTACGATGAGTTCAGTACAAAAAACGGTTCGGTTGGATTGTTAAAAGGTGATGAATTCATTAAAAAATTTCTGGCAGTTTAAACGATGTTTATTTCATTTTGACTGTTGTTTGTTCATTAATTCTTTAAATTGCAATTTATATAACCTGAATAATTACAATCTGATGTTATATATTTGAGCTTTATTTCAATCCAAACAAATGAATTATTACAGCACGAACCGAAAAACCGCCGAAGTTTCTTTAAAGGAAGCCGTATTAAAAGGCCTGGCTGCCGATAACGGACTGTTTATGCCGGAGCGGATTGAAAAGTTTGAACCGGCTTTTTTCAATTCCATTCATCAACTTACATTTCAGGAAATTGCTTTTGAAGTGGCTAAAAAATTTTTTGGTGAAGATGTTGAGTTGAATGCCCTGAAAGAAATTGTTTTTGATACATTGGAATTTGATTGTCCGGTTGTAAAAGTATCTGAAAATATTTATTCGCTCGAGCTTTTTCACGGACCGACCCTGGCTTTCAAAGATGTGGGTGCCCGATTTATGGCGAGGTTGCTCAATTATTTTCTGGATGAAAATCAGGATGAAGTGAATGTGCTGGTTGCCACATCGGGCGACACTGGTAGCGCGGTTGCCAACGGATTTCTCGGTGTGGACGGAATTCATGTGCATGTGCTTTATCCCAAAGGAAAAGTAAGCGCCATTCAGGAAGCACAGTTTACCACACTCGGAAAAAATATAACTGCCCTCGAAGTTGACGGTAATTTTGATGACTGTCAGAAACTGGTGAAAACAGCCTTTCTAAATAAAGATTTGAATGAAAAACTTTTGCTTACATCGGCCAATTCCATTAATGTAGCCCGCTTTCTACCGCAGGCTTTTTATTATTTTAATGCGTATGCACGGTTAAAAGAGAACGGAGCTTTGGATGGAAAAGAGTTTATTGTTTCGGTTCCGAGCGGCAATTTTGGCAACCTTACAGCCGGGCTTTTTGCACGTGAAACCGGATTGCCGGTTGCACAGTTTTTGGCAGCAAACAACGAAAACGATGTGGTGTATGAATTTCTTAAAACCGGAGAATACAAACCTCGTTTTTCAACCGAAACCATTGCCAATGCAATGGATGTTGGCACACCGAGCAACTTTGCCCGGATACTTGATTTGTACGATCAATCTCATGCAAAGATTTCCGAAATAATAACAGGATTCCGGTATTCCGATGAACAGATCAGGGAAACCATCCGTACGGTTTTTAATCAAAACGGCTATTTATGCGATCCGCACGGAGCCTGCGGATATCAGGCGCTATCCGATTTTTTGAAACCCGGTCAGGTTGGAGTTTTTCTGGAAACCGCGCATCCGGCAAAATTTACGGAAACGGTTGCCGAAATTGTGGGTGAACAGAATGTAGTTTTGCCCGAACGACTTGCCGATTTTATGAAAAATGAGAAAAAAACTGTTTCAATAGAAAACGATTTTTCAGCATTTAAAAAATACCTTCTAATTTCCTGAAAGTTACAGAAACAGCTTGAACATTCTGAAATCATTCATGTTTTAATTAACCAAAAGGATTTTTATACGTATACATTAAACTGAAAATGTTTTAAAATTTTGGTGTTTATACAAACGATATATATTTTTATCTTCGCTTTGATTACATATTGAAATAAATCTAACCATTTATGAGACAACTTAAAATAACCAAACAGGTCACTAATCGCGATACCCTCTCGCTGGATAAGTACCTGCACGAAATTGGGAAGGTGGAGTTGTTGTCAGCAGAAACAGAAGTCGAACTTGCCAAACGAATCAAAAAAGGAGACAGTGAAGCCCTCGATACTTTAGTTAAGGCCAATCTCCGTTTTGTAGTTTCAGTATCCAAACAATATCAAAACCAGGGACTAAGTTTGCCCGATTTGATAAATGAAGGCAATTTAGGGCTGATTAAAGCTGCCGAACGATTTGACGAAACCCGCGGATTCAAATTTATTTCTTACGCTGTTTGGTGGATTCGGCAATCAATTCTTCAGGCGTTAGCCGAGCAGGCGCGTATTGTGCGTCTTCCACTCAATAAAATCGGGTCAATTAATAAAATCAACAAGGCTTTTAATAAGCTGGAACAGGAATTTCAACGCGAGCCCACCACGGATGAGGTCGCGTACCTGATGGAATCGAAATCCGACTTGATTGAGGATGCGATGAACTTTTCAAACATTCACGTTTCAATGGATGCGCCGTTGCGCGACGAAGAGGCCAATAACATGTACGACGTGATGCTGAACGATGATTCGCCAAGTCCTGATTCGGGATTGATAAACAGTTCGCTGCGCAAGGAAATTGAACGTTCACTTGCCACACTCGAAGAAAGGGAAGCTGAAATTCTTCGTTGTTATTTCGGGTTAAACGGGCATCATGCGTATACCCTCGAAGAAATTGGCGATACATTTGGCCTGACCCGTGAGCGGGTTCGCCAGATAAAGGAAAAAGCGATAAAAAAACTAAAAAATCAATACCGCAACAGGTTGCTTAAAGCGTACCTCGGGCAATAACAAAATTGTGAATGAAGCCAATGATTGCACCTTCAATACTCGCTGCCAATTTTAATCATCTCGAAAAAGACATTGAAGTCATAAACCGGAGTGACGCCGATTTTATCCATTGCGATGTTATGGATGGCGTTTTTGTTCCGAATATTTCGTTTGGTATTCCGGTAATTAAGCAAGTTAAAAAAATCGCAAAAAAACCGCTCGATGTTCACCTGATGATCATTGATCCGGATAAATTCATTGCTGATTTTGCGGACGCAGGTGCCAATTACCTGACGGTTCATTACGAAACCTGCAACCATTTGCACCGCACGGTGGGCCAGATTAAAGAACACGGAATGAAAGCCAGCGTATGTCTGAATCCGCATACTCCGGTGGCGGTTCTCGAAGATATAATCAGTGAACTGGACATGGTTTTGTTAATGTCGGTTAACCCCGGTTTTGGCGGGCAAAAATTCATTGCGAATACTTATAAAAAAGTCAAACAGTTGCGCAAACTCATCGATTCAGTAAACCCAGGTTGCCTGATTGAAGTAGATGGCGGTGTCAATTTCGAAACCGGGAAAAGCTTAATTGATGCGGGCGCCGATGTTCTGGTGGCCGGTAGTTTTGTTTTTAAAAGTGAAAACCCTGAAAAAACAATCAACGATTTGAAGTTACTTTGATGTTTTTTTATTGAAATTGGTTGTGCAAATTTCAGTATTGTTTTTTATGTAAGATGTTGAAGCATCGCGCAAAGTGCATTCTGCCGCACAGTCGGAACAATTGTGTTGCATTGAAAATTCGGCGTTTTTTGCGGCTGATTTTTTTTCACTCTTCTTTTTCCCGAACTTTTTGAACGTTTTCCATCCGGCGAAAATAAAAGCCGCAGCAACAATCAGGTATGTAATAATTTCCTGTATCATTTATATAAACAGGTTTCCAATGTTATATATTGCAAAAGCTGTAATCCAGGCCAGTCCCGTAGTATAAAAAATAACAAAAGCTGCCCATTTCCACGATCCTGCTTCATTTTTAATGGTTGCAATCACACCCACGCACGGAAAATAAATCAGTATAAAAGCCAGGAAAGCCAGTGCTGTTGGCAGGGTAAATACTTTCTGTCCTTCGAGCTTTCCCCTGGTATGCACTTCGTTTTGTAATTTATTTTGAAGGTTCACAGTCGATTCATTTTCACCAGTCTGATAAATCACCCCCATTGTACTCACTACAATTTCTTTAGCCGGTAATCCAGCCACCAGGCTGATGCTCATTTTCCAGTCGAAACCGAGCGGGCGCATTGCCGGCTCGATGAAATGCCCGATTTTGCCAAGGTATGAATTGTAAAGTCTTTCGGCTTCAAGTTGCTGTTTCAATTCCGAAATTTGCTGCTGTTTTGCTTCTTCGTTAATGGCAGGATTGGCTGCAACATTCTCTATTTTATTTTCAACCAGGGAAGTTTCTTTTGTTTCACGCGGGAAATAGCCCAGCGACCAGATAATAATAACACCCACCAATATAATGGTACCGATTTTTTTGAGGTAGTGTTTGGTTTTATCCCACATGTGATAAACGATGCTTCGGACAGTTGGCATCCGGTACGAGGGAAGTTCCATTACAAACGGCGTCTCCTTGCTTTTAAAAACAGTTTTATTCAGAATTTGCGCAGTCAGAAATGCGAAAATGATGCCCACGGCATAAATCCCGATAAGGATGAGGGTTTCAAATTTTCTGAAAAATGCCGAGATGATAAGTATGTAAACCGGCAAACGCGCGCTGCACGACATAAACGGAATAATCATCATGGTAAGCAACCGGTCGCTGCGGTTACGCATTGTGCGGGTTGCCAGTATGGCAGGAACATTGCACCCGAACCCCATCACCAGCGGAATAAACGACCGCCCGTGCAATCCAAAACGATGCATGATGTTGTCCATCAGGAATGCCGCCCGTGCCATGTAGCCCGATTCCTCGAGCAGCGAAATAAAAAAGAATAAAATCAGGATGTTGGGCAAAAATATAAGCACCGCCCCTGTGCCGCTGATTATGCCGTCTGCCAGTAAATCTTTCAGCATGCCGTCAGGCAGGATATTCGAAACCAGGTTGCCAAGGGCCAGAACTCCTGCATCAATCCAATCCATAGGGTAGGCCCCCAGGTTAAAAGTAGTATAAAACATGATGAACAGAATGGCTGTAAAAATTGGCAACCCCCAGTATTTATGGGTTAAAATACTGTCGATTTTTTCGGAACCTGTTTTCTTTTTCCGGAAAGGATTTCTGAAAGTCTCCTTTAGCGCGCCTGTGATAAAACCATATTTGGCATCGGTGATAACTGTTTCGCTGTCATCATTTTTAAGTTTTTCTATTTTATCGATTTCCTTTTCGGCCACCTTTTTTATTTCGTCGAAATTGGGATAATGCGAAAGCAATTCCTCCACATGAGGGTCTTTTTCCAGCATTTTAATGGCCAGAAACCGCGATGAAATTTTATCGGTAATGGGCTTGTCTTCTTTTATTTTCCGGCGGATAAGCTGAATCGCTTTTTCCAGATCGCTGCCGTAATTAATGTGGATATGGCGCGAAATTTTGTCGCGACCTTCAAAAACTTCAATTATTTTATCGAACAGTTCCTCATGGCCCACACCTTTTGAGCTGATGGTTGGAATAAACGGGATACCCATTAACTGCGACAGGCTTTCGAAATCGAAGCGCATCTTTTTTCGTTCCAGGTCATCGTACATGTTAAGCGCGGCAACAATCCGCAAATCCATGTCGATGAGCTGAGTGGTAAGAAAAAGGTTTCGCTCCAGTTTGGTGGAATCCAGCACGTTAATTACCAGGTCGGGAGTTTGTTCGTAAATAAATTTCCGTACAAAAATTTCTTCTTTCGAGTAGGCTGTCAGGCTGTAGGTTCCCGGGAGATCGAAAAAATTAAACGTGTAGCCTTTAATTTTAAAAGTTGTTTTTTTGATATCGACAGTTACGCCGCTGTAATTCCCCACTTTTTCTTTGGCTCCGGAAATGGAATTGAAGAGTGTCGTTTTTCCGCAATTGGGATTTCCAACCAGGGCAATGTTAATCGTCCGGGTTCTTTCCGACTGGTCAATCAGATCGATGTTGCGGTCGATTACTCCTTCGTAGGTTCCGTTTTCGGAAGCTACAAACTCGTTAACCGGAACCACTTCGATTAAATCAGCCTCCGATTTCCGTAGTGAAATATTATAGTCGAGAATTTTAAATTCGAACGGACCTTTAAACGGGGCATTTTTTATCACCCTTACTTCTTTTCCTTTCACAAAGCCCATTTCAGAAATACGCTTCCTGAATGATCCGTGCCCAAGAACTTTTGTAATAATGACGGTCTCCCGGTATTTTACTTCACTCAATTTCACTCCCTGACTGTCCCTTCTCTTTTAATTAAATTAAATAAAAATAAGCGTACAAATATATTGAAAATCCCTTTATTTAAAATAGTTTTAAATTTTCTTTATGTCCCAACAAGTAGCTATTTTTGTTGTTTAATTTGAAGTTAATGGAAGAAGACAAATATTATAACGATATTCAGAAAGCGCTCGATGATTTACCTGGTAATTTCAGTATTCTTGAGGAACAGATAGATATTGAAGACCAGATGAAGTATTTTGAGTTTTCGAAGAATGTGAGAGAGAAAGAGATTGCAGAAGAGTGTTTTGAAAACCGTAAAGAGTTGTTTTTGCCTGAAACGCCTGTTGAAAGGAAGAAGGAAATACTTTCGGCCATTGCTTCGCTCGATGAGGTAAAGGCTTTTCGCACACTGGAAAAATACCTGAAAAATCCTGATAAAGAACTGCACAACTGGGCCATTTTGGCCATGCAGGAAAGCCGGATGCTGTTGCAAAGTTCCTTACTCGACGAAAAACAGGTTTTTATTTCGACCGGATTGGGCGGAAAAGGACAGAAGCTGCGTTACTACGTGGTTTTTATCAACCGCGATCGCAACAGTATGCTGGATGCTACGCAGCAAAAACTGGTAAAAAACGAACTTATTTTTGCATTGAAAGACAAAGAAGGTGAGTTTGAATCCATTAGTTTTTTTGAAGGATTTTCTACTTCGCTGGTTTTGCTGCCGCTGAAAACCGATATCAAACAGGTTTTTAATGCCATAATTGAAGAGTGCAACCAATATGGCGATTTCCTTGACGAGGACATGATAATTACCAATGTGAAAGCGTTATCGAGAGGCGAAATTATTCAAATGTTAAATCAAAGTAAAGATTCAGATTTTGAAAACGGACTGGAAGAAGAATAAAATTAACGCGGCCATTCAGGTTTTGCCCGAAGCCGATGGAAAAGTAAAGTATTCTTTGGTGGATGCCGCCATCGAAGTTATCAAAGAAACCGGTTTTAAATACCGTGTTTGTCCGTTCGAAACAGTGGTGGAATGCAGTTACGACGAACTTCCCGGCTTTCTGGAAAAAGTGCACGAAGCCTGCCAAAATGCCGGCACTGAACGGATGCTGACCAACCTGAAAATTCAGATCGATTTTGAAAACGGCGTAACCATTGAAGATAAAATGGAAAAGTACGATTAACGTTTGCCGGCTTGCCTGTTTTTCGCAAAAAGTATTATATTTGCACCCGCTTTTGGAGCTTTTATGAAGCATTTCGAAAGCCAAAAAGTTCTTAAAAAATATAAATGGACCCGTAGCATAATTGGATAGTGCACCTGACTACGGATCAGGAGGTTGTGGGTTCGAGTCCCGCCGGGTTCACCTGGAAGTTAAAGAGTTGTAAAAGTTAATTTTGCAGCTCTTTTTTTTGCACATCTTTTTTTCAATTCAAAAAGGTCTGACTTCCCGTTCAATTGCCACAGCACTGAATGCACCGTTTTCTGCTTCATCGACACATTGAAACTGTCCGTTGTAATAAGGTTCGCCAGGTACATATTTTACTGAAATGATTTTGGGCGGTAAAATATTTTCATATTCTCCCTCATAACCACTGGTAGCTACTGGCATTTCGGGCGGAAACTTTTTGAGTTCCTTGATGAGTTGTGCAACGGTATAGTTGGGTTTAGTTTTCATTGGTTTCTTCTTTATTCAAATTTTGCAATAATTCTGCAATAAAATTATGAAACATTCTGTTTAATTCCAATAGTACTTATCATCGTTAAAGTATGAAATGACTCTCTGATACAGAAGGTTGTGTTTTGTGAGGAAATATCTTTGGAGAATAACAATTATCAGCACCTCCCTCGTGCACACGGACTGTTCGTTACAAAAAATCCGAGAAAACCACCTAATGCCATGTTTTTCAATGCTTCTCCTATTGAAAAAGCAGCCATGCTCTGAGCTTCGGTGATGTAATAAAAAGCCAGCGCAGCAACTGCACCAATCAAAATGGCGATAACAGTTCTGCGTGTTTGTTTCGATTTTATGAAACCTTTGCTTCCTTTTTCGTCGGCAATCTCCAGCTTTTTGACCTCAATTTTTGTTTTCGTATCCATGCATGCAAATATATAGATATTTTATTTAATCTGCATTATCCGGGATTAAATCCAGCCTCTTAATTTGTAATAGGAGAGCGCTATCAACTCCCGGGCGATGGTGATTTCGTATTTCAGGTAATCCCAGAGTTTGTACCGCACAGAAATGCTGCCACCAACATCTGGAATCAGTTTTTTATTTCCGCCCAGTTCATCGTCATCAAATGAAAAATCGGCTTCAGCCGCATCCTCAAATGTAGGGAGGGCATCTACTTTTGTAAAACCCACTTTTTCAAACGACATCACCGACCGCCGTGCATGTTCAGGAGAAGTAACCAACAGAATCGACCGGCCGGCATCCAGTCGTTTTTTGCATTTAAGCGCCTGGGAGCGTGTGTTGGTGCCTTCATTTTCAAAAAGGATTTGAGCCGGATTTACTCCGCGCTGAACCAGTTCTTTTTTCATTTTTTGCGGTGTGCTCAGGCTGTCGTAAGGTTCACCGGGCATTGCAATCAGTATGTTGGCTTTAGGAAAACTTTCAGCCGCTTTTGCCACATACCAGCTACGCATCAGGTTACTTTCGCTGGGCATGCCACCGCCGCCCATTAAAATAATGGTTTCGGGTGGTTGTTTCAGTTCCGATTTACTGGTGCCCAACCAGTGAATGCCCCAAAACGGGAGTGAGGTAAAAGCCAGTACAATGCATCCGAGAAATAAAAATCCCGCCAGCACGAAAAAAATTCGGACGATCCTTAAAAAATGAATACTTTTGGATTTGGTTTTAGCCATTTTAAATTTTTCATGAAAAGATAAAAATACGTTTAATCTTTAAACTTTCATAAATTGAACAACGAAGAAAAAAATGAAATAATTCAACTGTTTGAAAAGCACTTCCAGGAAAAAGTGGATGAATTCAGCATGTTGCCGGCTTCAGGTTCTTACCGCGAATATTGCCGTTTGAAAAATCAAAACCGATCGGTTATCGGTGCTTTCAATACCGATGTTAAAGAGAACACCGCATTCTTGTCCTTTACGAATCATTTTCGCCAAAAAAATCTGCCGGTTCCTGAAATTTATACCGTAAGTTCCGATTTAAAAAAGTATTTGCTCGAAGATTTGGGAGATACCACGCTTTTCGATTACCTCTCGAAAACCCGGGAATCGGAAGGATTTTCTGAAAATATTATTTCCGAATACCAGAAAGTTTTGCAGGTTTTGCCAAAAATCCAGATCATTGCCGGCAAAGATTTGGACTATTCGGTGTGTTATCCGCGCGAAGCATTCGATAAGCAGTCGATGATGTGGGACCTGAACTATTTTAAATACTATTTTCTGAAGCTTGCAAAAGTGCCGTTCGACGAACAGGCGCTTGAAGACGATTTCCAGGCATTCAGCAATTACCTGCTTTCTGCGCCGTCCGGATTTTTTATGTACCGTGATTTTCAGTCGCGCAACGTGATGCTGAAAAACAACCGTGTTTATTTTATCGATTACCAGGGCGGACGCCGCGGCGCTTTGCAGTACGATTTGGCTTCGTTGCTGTACGACGGTAAAGCAGATATTCCGCAGGATGTGCGCAACCGGCTTTTTCAGTTTTACCTTTCTGAACTGAAAAATTACATGCATGTAAACGAAGAAGAATTTACTTCGTTTTTCAACGGTTTTGTGCTTATTCGGATCATGCAGGCAATGGGAGCTTATGGTTTCCGTGGTTTCTACGAGAAAAAAGAGCATTTTCTGAAAAGCATTCCCTTCGCCATTGCTAATCTCGAGAACCTTTTGCCGCGATTGAAACTTCCGGTAAAAA
>CAYUBV010000018.1:0-20473 GCA_964443035.1 uncultured Tangfeifania sp. | reverse complement strand
ATTCCGGGCCTGGTTACAACCAACGAGGGAACGCTCATTGCCGTGTACGATATCCGGTACAACAGCAGCAAAGATTTGCAGCAAAACATCGATGTGGGCCTGAGCCGCAGTACCGATGGCGGGCAAACCTGGGAGCCCATGCAAATTATTATGGACATGGGACGGTGGGGCGGACGGCCTGAGCGTGTCAACGGAATTGGAGATCCGGCTGTTTTGTACGACAATAAAAACCACACACTTTGGGTAGCAGGTTTGTGGATGAGTGGTGCCACACCCGAAGACATGCTTTGGTGGGCTTCAAAACCCGGTATGAAACCTACCGAAACCGGGCAGTTTGTGCTGGTAAAAAGTACCGACGACGGCCTCACCTGGTCGGAGCCCATCAACATTACCGAACAAATTAAAGATCCGGAATGGCAGTTGCTTTTGCAGGGGCCCGGCAGGGGAATTACAATGGAAGATGGGACGTTGGTTTTTCCGGCGCAATTCAAAAAGGACATTGGCGAAAAAGCCCTCGATGGCGGTCAGTACACCAGCCATTCCACCATTGTTTACAGTAAAGACGGAGGTGAAACCTGGAAAATCGGTACCGGCGCTAAACCCAATACTACCGAAGCACAAGCAGTGCAACTGGGAGATGGAAGCCTGATGCTAAATATGCGTGACGACCGAAACCGGCAAATTAAAGATGAAACCAACGGACGGGCGGTAGCTGTAACCGATGATTTGGGTAAAACCTGGACAATTCATCCAACTTCAAACTCGGCATTGCCTGAGCCAAATTGCATGGCCAGCCTCATTGCTGCCGATGTGGAAATGAACGGGCAGAAACAGCAGGTGCTGTTCTTTTCCAATCCCAACAGTAAAGAATCCCGTGTAAATATGACCATTAAGGCCAGTCTCGACCAGGGAAATACCTGGCCGGGAAAGCACCGGGTTTTGCTGAATGAAAACCTGGGTTTTGGCTATTCCTGCATGACCATGGTTGATAAAAACACCGTGGGCATTTTATACGAAGGCGTAAAAGAACTTTATTTTCAGAAAGTTCCTGTTGCTGATATTCTCTCTAAAAGATAAAATCTTAAAAATCAGATGAATGCAAAAATTTGAAGGACTGATAGCCGCACCGTTTACCCCAATGAAAGAAAATGGAGAAGTAAATTACGACCGGATTCGTGTTTATTACGATTTTTTGAAAAAAAATAAAATGGTTGGTGCGTTTATTAACGGCTCCACCGGCGAGGGTGTTTCGCTTACGCAGAAAGAACGGAAGAAAATTGCAGAACAATGGGTGGCTGCTTCCAAAGCAAATCCGGGTGTTAAAATCATCAACCTTGTGGGAGGAACTTCCTATGTTGAATGCATTGAGGAGGCGAAGTATTCCAGCGAAACAGGGGCAGATGCAATTGCTGCATCACTCTATTACAAACTGATTGAAGCCTTTGATAGCGGCGATCTCGAAACCGCCCGCCAGCTTCAGCAAAAGGCCATCGACATGATTCGGCTGTTGGAGAAATATGGCGGAATAGCTACAGGGAAAGCTTTTATGCGATACGTGGGTTTCGATTGCGGTGAGTTCCGTTCACCCATAAAAAACATAAGTGAAGAAGAGTATAAAAACTTTGTTGAAGATGTGCATGCACTGGATATGAATGGTCTTTTTTCTGTTAAATAAATTGAATAACTAATTTTTAGTTGGTTGCTGAAACAATCCCAAACGGCCTTTTAGCCTGCTTAATTCATGAAGGGTATTTTACACTGTTAAAGTTCCATTGATTAAACAGGTTAGAGAACGTTGTAATTTAATGTGAAAACTTTTTAAAGGAAAGTATCAGCAGAAATATACAAGATTAGGTATTCCCGATTCATTAAAGGATTTGGTATCTTTGCAGCCGATTAAATGAAGTGGGAATATACATATCAGCAAGACACCACAAAGGCCAAACTTCCTTTGGAAAATATACCTGCAGGGCAGGAATCGGGTAGTTTAAGGGTGCCCCGTAGTGCACCGGCACTTTTGCAGCCCATTCGTACCAGGGAGGAACTGAAGGAGGAAACCGGCGTTGCAGAAACGGAAGAACCTGTTGCACAAACACAATCGGTCCGGCAGCCAACGGCTGCTCAACTGCGCTACCGTTGGTGGCAGCGCGAGCAGGATTTAACGGTAGGAGGTTCGAGGTACATTGAATCACGCAGCGGTTCAGACCTAATTACTTCAGAAAAGGTTGAAGCAGATTTGGTTTTGCCGGTTGACAAAATTAATCGTGTTAGTACCGACTGGATTACGGTTGTGCTTTTATTGGCTTTGGTTTTATTTGCAACACTTCGGCGTGGATGGTCAAAATATTTGGGCAATCTTTTTCAGTCGGTGGTAAATTATTCCACTGCCAACCGGATGTTCCGCGAACAGAACTATTCTTTTCAGCACGGTGCGTTCCGGCTCGATATTTATTTTTACATGGTTTTTTCCATGTTTTTATTTCAGGTTATCCGGTTTTTCAGAATTGATGCTTCTTTTCAGAATTTCCGGCTTTATTTGTTAATTCTGGCAAGTGTCTGGATTTTTTTTCAGGTGAAAAAATTTTTGTACAAAGCAACAGGTTTTATTTTTAAGAATTCCGGTGAAACCAGCGAATTTTTATTCAACCTCGATAATCATATCAGGGTAACGGGGCTGGTTCTTTTCCCGGTAGTTGCCATTATTTCTTTTTCGCCGTTCAACAATATTGAAATACCTGTATATTTTGGAATTTTGATTGTTATGGCAATCTATTTTTTGCTGCTTTTCAGAGGTTTTATGATTTTATTAAAGAAACAGTTTTCAATAATCTATCTCTTTTTATACTTTTGTACCCTTGAAATTTTACCCTTGGTTTTAGTTTACAAGATTTTGGTGATTTGAGTGGGGTATAGTTTAATTTAAAGTAACGCATTTTGAAAATCAAGAGTATTTTGGTTTCGCAACCAAAGCCTGAGACGGCTAAATCTCCTTACTTTGATTTGGCTGAAACAAATAACATTAAGATTGATTTCAGGCCATTTATAAAGGTTGAAGGAGTTTCGGCGAAAGATTTTCGGCAATCCCGTATTTATATTCTGGATCACACGGCCGTAATTTTTACCAGCCGGACAGCCATCGACCATTTTTTCCGCATTGCACAGGAACAGCGCCTGACAGTGCCCGATTCGATGAAATATTTCTGCATTTCGGAAGCAACTGCATACTATCTGCAGAAATACATTGTGTACCGGAAACGAAAAATTTTCTACGGAAACGGAAAGTTTTCAGATTTAATCAATGTGATGAAAAAACACAAGTCTGAAAATTTCCTGGTGCCTTTGTCCGACATACACAAACAGCAAATTCCCGATTTGCTCGACAAGTCCGGGTTTACGTATACAAAAGCAATTTTGTACCGTACAGTTAGCAGCGACTTGTCTGATCTGAAAGAGGTGAATTACGATATCCTGGTGTTTTTCAGCCCGTCGGGAATCCAGTCGTTGTTTCAGAATTTTCCCGATTTTGAGCAGAAAGAAACCCGGATTGCCGCATTTGGTCCTTCAACTGCCAGGGCGGTAAAAGATGCCGGTTTACGGCTCGACATCCAGGCACCTACATCCCAGGCGCCATCAATGACCATGGCACTCGAGCAATATATTAAAAAACACAACAAAGGGAATTAGGTGAAAATAAAATATAACTTTGATAGGCTGTTCGCCCCTGGTGAGCAGCCTTTTTTTGATACCAATGGAAAACAGCCCGGAAAAGGAAAATAGCAGCAAACGTTTCACATTTCAGAAAAAGGAAAAACTGTGCAGCAAAAAACAATTCGACAAACTGTTTGCCGATGGTTCTTCTTTTTTGATTTATCCGCTGAAAGTTGTTTTTATTGAAACTGAACTTAACGGGAAATATCCGGCGCAAACGGCTTTTGCGGTAAGTAAAAAGCTCTTTAAAAAAGCAGTAAAAAGAAATTTGATAAAGCGCAGAATGCGGGAAGCTTACCGGCTGAATAAGCCTGATTTTTATTTCAAACTCGGAGATAAAAAAGTGGCGGTAATATTTATTTATGTGGCGAAAGAAATTTTAACCTACAACCAGGTTGAAACGGCTATGAAAAGAGCATTAAAAAGAATTGCCGGTGATTCTTCAAAGAAAAATCCCGGAGAATAGGTTCCCCGGAATTTTCTGAACACAAATTTTTTATTCTTCTGAATCCATAATTTCTGTTTGCATCCGAACTGAATCTTCGTGGATGAGCTGAAACAGCGTTTTTACGAATCCTTCGTTTAATGCAAGGTTTTTTCCAAGGTTTACCCTGTTGTCCATAAGCTGGCTCCAGCGGTTAATTTGCAGCGCTGTAACGTTGTGGTCTTTTTTATACTGACCGATCTGTTTTACAATGGCCACCCTCGACGAAAGCATTTCAAGCAATTCTGCGTCGATGGAATCGATACGGTTTCGCAGCAAATCAAGCCGGTTTTCAAATTCTGGATTACCCGCCACTTCGTGGCGAATTACCAGCCGGTCGAGCAGTTTGCCCAAATCAGCCGGGGTTAATTGCTGTGCAGCATCGCTGAGGGCGCAGGAAGGATCGATGTGCGACTCGAGCATCAGGCCTTCCATTCCCATATCAAATGCCTTTTGTGCAATCTCGAACAGGAATTCACGTTTTCCTGCAATATGGCTCGGATCGCAAATAATGGGCAGGTTGGGCATGAGCCGGCGCAATTCAATTACATTTTTCCAGTTGGGGTAGTTGCGGTATTTTGTTTCCCTGAAAGGAGTGAAACCGCGGTGAATGGCTACAATATTTTTGATGCCTGAAGTGTAGACCCTTTCAATGGCACCCATCCACAACTGAACATCGGGGTTAACCGGGTTTTTAATCAAAACCGGTTTGTCGGATCCTTTCAAAACATCGGCAATTTCCTGCACCACAAACGGACTGGCGGTTGAGCGCGCTCCAATCCATAATACATCGAGATCTGCTTTTAGCGCTTCTTCGGTATGCTGGGCGTTGGCCACTTCAGTACCTACCGGCAGCCCGGTTTCCTTTTTTACCAGTTGAAGCCATTTCAGCCCCACAGAGCCAACTCCTTCGAACGAACCTGGCCGGGTACGTGGTTTCCATACACCACCACGGAAAATAAAAACGCGTTTGTCTTTGGCAAGCAGCTTAGCTGTTTCCAACGCCTGCTGTTCGGTTTCAAGACTACAAGGCCCTGAAATCAGCAAAGGATTATCGAGGTGGGGGAGCCAGGTTTTTATCGGGTTAATTTCCATTTTTACACTCATTGCTGTTTTGTATAAAGTTTTACAATTTTTTCTTCGTTTTTGAAAAAGTGAGGGTTTTCACCATCGAGTATTGAACGTATTTTATTAGCGCTTAAAATCAATTCTTCCAGCTTGTCGAATTCACGGTTTTTCAGGCAATCGCGGAATTGCTGAAGGTGTTTAATGTAAACATCCATTGAGTCAACTACATATTGGCTGTTTTGTTCAAATATGGGTTTCCACATAGAGCACGAACTTTTGGCAAGGCGCACGGTAGATCGAAATCCGCCGCTTGCGAGGTCAAAAATTATTTTGCGGTCTTCTTTTGCCTGCACCGCATTGGCAAGTGCAAAGGCTGCTGCGTGGGGCAGGTGCGAAACAAAAGCCGTGCTGTGGTCCTGTTCGTCTGAACTCATGTAGGCAATGTCCATTCCCAGGCTCTGAAACATTTTTTCAATAAGTGCCAGGTGCTGCGGCCCGGTGTTTTCCTGGTCGCAAACAATGGCTATTTTATTTTTGAACAAGCCTTCGAGTGCTGCCGACGGGCCGGAGTGTTCGGTGCCCGACATGGGGTGGGCAGGCACAAACTGTTTTCTTTTCGGATGATTCCTGACCAGATCGGCAATCATTTTTTTTGTCGAACCCATATCGGTGACTGTTGTATTCCGGTCAATTCCGTCCAAAACCACAGGCAATACTTCCAGTTCTTTGTCAACCGGGATGGCAATAATAACCAGGTCGGTGTTTTTAATTCCCTGTTCCAGTGTTTCAAGTTTGTCGACAATTCTCAGTTCAAGCGCTTCCCGGGCATGTTGTTCGTTGGAATCAACACCAATTAGTTCAGAAGCAAACCCCGAAATGCGGAGGTCTTTGGCAATGGAACCGCCAATTAACCCAAGCCCAATAATCGTAATCTTCATAATTTTTATTCATAAAAAAAGGCCCCGGAATTTCCGGGACCTCTCGTAAAATATTTTCATTTTTAACAATACCTTACTGAATGATCCCGTTCTCAGAACCAAAATAAAAATACCAGTAATAAGTATTGTTAATTTCCGAATTCATTTTCTTTTAATTTGGAAACAAAGATAGGTATATATTTTAAAACTGAAAGCCCGATTTAATTTTGTGAGCAATCAAACGAATTATTTAACACAAAATCAGCCTGAAATAATCTTTTTAGCCGGTTCCATTCATTTAATTTTTAATCATTTTTTTGGTCAGAATTTGCTGTCCGTTTTCTTTCACTGAAAGCAGATACATGCCACTAACTTCTTTTCCAAGAACTATTTCTTCGGAAAAAGTGCCCATAACATTTTTACGTGTAATGGATTTAATTTTCTGTCCGTACATATTGTAAATGTCCACTGTTAGATTGTTAATTTCATTTTTAGGCTCAATTCTCAGCGTAAACGAATTGTTAAACGGGTTGGGATAAGTTGTAATGTTTCCGGGCGAAAGAACCGGAGCAGGAGAAGATACCGGGTATTGAATGCGCAGGTTATCGAGGGCCCAGCCCCATCCGTGAGCGTAAGGATCGGAAAACAGCCTGAAGCGGATTAAAATGGTGTCGCCGGCTGCAAAGTTTCCATTCTCCGTTATGTTAATCTCACGGTTAATGTACCATTCCGGCTGACCGATAGTTGTGGAATTAAAGTCTTCTGTTACTTTATTGTAATTTTCGAGCCAGACTGATTCGGCACGCGAATCATAACCGTTTTCAAGCGGCAGCCAGGTTTCTCCTTCATCATTGCTGCCTTCAACAATTACATAATCCCAGAATTCAAAATCGCCGAACCCGGTACCCGCTTCTCCAGGCTCAACCAGTACAATTTCGTCGTAAGTCATTATTGCATCTTCTGTCAGAACAATCGGGTGTTTCAATATGGTAGAAAAATTGAATTCTACATCATCCTGGTCCGGGCTTGGATAAGGGTGCGGGCTGTGAAGCGCCCCGTTTTCAAAATTGGTTTCGGTATAAATGTCAAAATCTGTCAGAATAAAATCGCCCGAACCATTGTTGAAATCATTGACATAGCCGCCAATAGGTTCTGCTACTTTTTCAACTTTAAAAACATGATTATTTCGAAATGGGCTTCTTTGTATATTTTGTGCTGACGAAGCATCAACAGCAATTACTTTGTAGGCAATTTCATCGCCATCGGTGAGTTGCTCCGGGTTGAAAAGAAAGTGCCCCGAAAAATTGGCAGACAACGAATCGGGGTTTAATCCAAAAGGAGTTTGCTGAATGCCATTGATTGAATATTCAACATACACGGTATCGACTCCAAGATTGTCGGTAACATTTGCCTGTATTTTTAATGAATCATCAACAGTAAAATAGTAAGGAATTGGTTCGTGGGTGATAACCGGCGGCAATTCATCAGGTCCAAAATTCATGGTGTAAAACTCTTCCGGTCCGCCTGTGGGTTGATAAAAGATGCGGTTTTTTACATCTCCGGCACTGATGTAATAATTCAGGTAATCTGCTTCGGCTGGAGGAACAACCTGTGTTTGAAAATTTCCGGATTCAGATGCAATCAGAGGAACACTGTCGGGGCTGGTTGCAAATGAATCGACCGAATAAACCATAAAAAGCGCCGAGCTGTCAATTTCAAAATCGCTGGTTATTCCAACTTCAAAATTAACTGGTTCCACTTCTTCCCTGTCTTTTTTTTCCTGAAAATCGAACTTCATGATTTTCCATCCAACATCTGCCAAAATACCATTCGTCAGCGGGCCGGGGTTATGCGCAGCTTCGCCTCTTCCAATTGCGTGGGTCATTAATGAGTTTTGATTGGACGAAGGGTAACTGGCATCGTTTAAATGATAGATGCTCGAGCCGTTGTCCCATTCTGTTGGTGCATAAAGCCGGGGAAAATTATTATTTGTTTCTGAACTTGCTGCCGGGCTCCTGGCAAAAAGAGACTGGGAAGTAAGCGCTGTTTCTAATTCGGCTGATGGGTTCGCAAACAGGTTTGAATCAACCAGCAAATCCCCGTTGTTTTTTGCCACGAGACGATCGAATGTTGAAATATCTCCGATATCCCAGTAGCCGTAGCCTCCCTCGCTGTTTTGTAAGTAGAAAAAACCGGTAAATCCCAATCCATGTCCGATTTCGTGGAGGACAACTGTAACAAAATCATAAAGTGAATCAGGCGTTTGTCCATCGGTGCCAAAATACCAGTTAATATTTTTGTTGAATTCGGCATTCATATCGGGCCGCCCGGGGCCCGTTAATTCATGACCCAGAATTTTTTCGGCTGCTGCAATCGGATAAAATACATTTTTCCAGGGAGCGCCTTCAATGTTCATTTCGTAATCGCTGGGCGCACAGCTTCCCAAAACATTTTTCTGTTTATTAAGCCACTTTGCGTCAATATAAATAGGTACCGGAGATTCAATAATGCTTTCCCAGATAGAAACGGCAAATTCAAAAGCAGTTTTTGCCTCTTTGGGGAATAGACTGTATTGCACTATAAAATCCGATTTTTTTTCAGCAGATTTCAGCATACTTAGAAATTCGGCTGGAGGCGGAGTATATGATTTTTCAACCTTATCCGAAGCATAACAAACCGGACAAACAGGTTTCATACCTTGTTTCTGCCATTTTTTCTGACCCGAAACTGCAACTGCCCCCACCAATAAAATCAACACCAACAATAATCTTTTCATGGCTTTATAAAATCTGTAAAGATAATTACAAAAAAAGCAGGCTAAATGTTTGAAATAAAAACGGGATTGGCAAATAATAATTCTGTTATTTCAGGATTGCGAAATAAAAAATGTGTATCGCAGGGTTCCGTACGATGCAATGTCAGACAAGTGTTTTAGAGGCAGCAGTGAATTTACTGTTGCTAAAAAATAAGTATTTGTGAAGGAGAATGTTGACAGGTTAGTTGTACCTTGTATAGTTTTTTTGTCTTTTTTTGGATGACAATAAGTTATACATCGTAATTACTGATGTTACCAAACCTGTAAACGCTGCAATTAATACTATAATCAGTAAAGTTTCCATTTTTAAAAATTTTAGATGATTCTATTATTTATCTTTTTTGAGAATTTAATTTTTTACGATTTTATTGGTGGACACATTTCCTGTTTCGTCGTTGATGCTTACCAGGTAGATGCCTGAAGTGGCACCGGATAAATCGACCCTGGTTTTTGGCGAAAAGAAAGTATCTACTCCCGATTCGCGGTAAATGGTTTTTCCGTATAAATCAGTTACTATTATTTCTACATTTTGGCTTTCCGAATTTTCGGTGCAATCCACATAAAAACTGTTTTCAAACGGATTGGGATAAACTCCCACATTTGCTTCAGCCATCAAATCGTCGCTGCCTGTGGCATACATTTTCTGAATTTCAAGGTTATCGATGGCCCAGCCCCAGCCGTTTACCGAATAGTCGGATGCCAGCCGGAAACGAAAAATCAGGGTGTCTCCTGCTTCAAATCCATTGTTTCCGTCAAGGTTAATGGTTCGTTTAACAAACATATTTTCCTGGGCCGAAGCTTCAGAAGTAGAGCTTTTCAGGTTGTTGTTGAATGCCGAAATCCAGTTCATGTCGTTGCCCGAATCATAACCATCGGTCAGAGGCAGCCAGTTTTCACCGTTGTTGCTGCTTGCCTCCACAATCACATAATCCCAGAACAACATATCCTGGTAGTTTTGATCGGATTCGCCCGGTTCAACCAGCACCACTTCATCAAAAGTCATTTGTCCGCCGGGTCGCACAACTACCGGGTAATTGAGCTGGGCAATCAGGTTGTTTTTTTCAGTTTCTATTGCTGAAACCGGGTACGGATTGCTGGTATGTAAAATTCCGTTTGAGAAACCGGGCAGCCATGAAATGTTAAAATCAGCCAGTGTGAAATCCGCAGCATTGTTTTCGAAATCGCTGGTATATCCCGAAACAGCTTCTTTTGGAGTAAACAGGCTAACATTGTAAAAACCGCTTGAAGGAAGGGTCTTTTTATTTTTGCGGGAAGATTTGTCTTCTGCAATGATCCGGTATTCAAGTTCGCTTGACTGAATATTTTCCGGAAGATTCAGTACGCCTTCAAAAAAATTGTTTTCTTCTTTGCTGAGTACCAACGGCTCCTGAAAAGAACCGTTGATTTTATATTCTATTTTTACCGAATTGATTCCCATGTTGTCGGTTGCAATTGCCGAAAAGTCGACCCCGGAAGTATTTTTTGAGATTATTTTTACCGGGTTGTGTTTTATTTCAGGAGAGAAATAGTCAGGCCCAATTCGCATGGCGTATTTTTTTGCTGGAGCTCCTGAAGGTAATGTATACGATTTTTTTTCAGCATTTTCCACATTGATATAATACTGAATGTTGCCGAGGTGAAAATCTACCGGCATTTCGCCTTCAAATTTTCCTGTTTCACTTTTATACTGAAGCGAAGCGGTATGGCTGGATGTAAAATAATCGGTTGAAAGCACAACTTCCACATCAAAAGCAGCCGGGTTTTCAACATCGTTAATTCCAACATTTACCGGAATTGCTGCGCAGGCTTCTTCCCGGTCTTTCAGTTTTTCAAAATCAAATGTTGGTGCTCCCCAGCCAATTTCTTTCAGAATCTTCAGCGTGGCATCTTCGGGCTGATGATATGCTGCCCCTTTGTGTAAATAGGCATTCATAAGTTTACTGGCGTTGTTGGTTGTGGTTGCATTGTCCATGTGATAAATACTGGCTCCCGGGCTCCAGTAAGAAGGTGCGAACACCCGGCTAATATCTGTTCCGGTGTTGCTGGTTGCTGCACTGCGAAGTTTTAAATTTTCGGAAGTGAGTTGTTTGTGCAGGTCGGTTGAAGGACTGTCGAAAAGTGATTTATCTGAAATTTGCTGGTTAAAATGATTGAAGAGGTAGTAATCGTAAATGCTCGGCAAATTGCGTTCGTTATCAAAATATCCACGGTCGTTTTCGTCTTCCAGAAATCCTGAAATTCCAAATCCGTGGGCCAGTTCATGTAAAACCGATGTTACAAAATCGTATTTCGAAGAAGGTGTATTTCCGTCTGTCCCAAAATACCAGGGAAAGTCGCTGTTGAAACTGCAAATAATATCTGGCTGGCCGGGATTAACATCTTTGCCGCTCAGTTTTTCAACCAGTGTAACGGGGTAATAAACGTTATCAACCAGCGCGCCGTCAAAACCCTGGTAAAACATTGAAGGCTGCGAAAGTGCCAAAACCCCGTTGTTAATCGGTTTCCATTCGGCTTTTACCTTGATGGTAACATTCGATGAAATCAGGCTTTCCCAGATAGAAACCGCATATTCAAATGCCTGTTTGGCATTTTCCGGAAAATTCACATACGAGACTTCTATGTTGGTTTGGTTTGTTTGTGCCGATTTAAGCTGGATGAATTTGTCGGGAGGTGCAACAAAAGTTTTGTTTACCTCGTCAACGGGTATATTCACAGGGCTTGTAGTAATATTTTCTCCAAAATATTTTTGACCTGAGGCATTACAGACAGCAATGCCAAACAGGACTGCCAGAAGCGTCCACTTCATCGTATTTCAATTAAGGTTTGTAAATCTTGTAAATCAGCAACTAAAGTATAGAAGATAAAGGATTTAATGAATATGTTAAATGCTGAAAAGAGGGTTCATTGTACTGATTTAAAGTCAGCGTTTTACTGATTGAGGGGTGGGTTAAATGTCTGAATTTGAATTTAGAACTTTCTAAAAACTGATTATCATGTACGATTTTTATTCGGATGAGGGCATATTTTCTTAAAAAAACGATACATTTGTGTATCAGTGAACCCTGAATTGTTTAATTTTCAGTGTGTTTATTTGGTAACCAATTATTAAATCGAATTGAAGAATATTTTATGAAAAAAATTCTTGCCATTGATGACAATGAAATCAATTTGGTACTGTTAAATCAGATTTTTAAACTTTATTATCCTGATTTTAAATTTATGCAAGCTACTTCCGGTAAAGCCGGAATTGAACTGGCCCTGAACGAGAAACCCGAAATTGTGTTGCTCGATATTTTAATGCCCGAGATGAATGGGTACGAGGTATGTAAGATTCTTAAAAATGAAAACGTTACCCGGCACATTCCCATTCTTATGATTTCGGCGCTTGGCCAAAACCCGATGGAACGTACCAAAGGATTGAATGCCGGTGCAGATGCCTTCATTTCAAAACCTTTCAGCCAGGACGAACTTCGGGCGCAGATTGATGTGGTGCTCCGGATAAAAAAAGTTGAGGACTTGCTGCGAAAAAGAAATGAAAGCCTGGAACTTTCCATTAAAGACCAGGCCAATAAGTTTCTTCAAACCGAAGAGCGTTTTTTGCAGATTTCGGAACATGCCCTCGAGTTTTTCTGGGAAGTTGATTCAAAAGGAATTTTCACTTATGTGAGTCCGGTTATTGAAAAAATGCTCGATGTAAAACCCGACGATATAGTGGGTGAAAAAAGTTACCTCGAACTTTTTCAGTTAAACACCGAAAAAACCAAAAAAAGTACGATAGAAACCAGTTTTAACGAACATTCGAGTTTCAATGATTGCGAAATTGAAATCAGGCTTAAAAACAGAAATAAAATATGGTTGGCAGTTAGCGGGTTTTCAGTTTTTGATAAAAACGGTAAATTTTACGGATTCAGGGGAGTGAGCTACGACATTACCAAACGAAAACAAGCAGAAATTGCACTGAAACAAAGTCTGAAACAAATCAGGAATTACCAGAAAAAACTCAAAAAACTCAATACCGAAGTTACCCTTGCCGAGGAAAAAGAACGCCGCCGAATTGCTGAAAACCTGCACGATAGTTTGGGACAAACGCTCTCGCTGGCATTCATAAAACTCTCGTCAATTGTAAATGAGGATTATTCGCCACACGTAAAGAAAGTGATAAACGAAACTTCCGATATGCTGAACAAAGCAATCTCGGAATCACGAACGCTTACTTACGATTTAAGTCCGCCAATTTTGTATGAACTGGGTTTAATTCCGGCTTTTAAATGGAAGCTGGAACAAATTCAGGAAAAATACCATATTACTACTGTGCTTACAGGCGAAGAAACGAAAATCGACATCCGAAAGGAATTCAACATTTTTTTATACCGCATTGTTTCTGAATTGCTGAACAATGTAATTAAGCATGCAAAGGCCGATTTAATTGAGCTTAAAGTGAGAAGAGAGAAAAAATTTTACTACATTACTGTGCAGGACAATGGGGAAGGATTTAAGAAACAGCTCAATAAAAAAGCATCGATGAATGGAGGATTCGGATTGTTAAGCATAACCGAACGACTCGATAATATTAAAGGCCGTCTCGAAATAAAATCGGATATAGGCGACGGAACTAAAGCAACAGTTATTGTACCCATTAGTGAAGAATAAAATATTATGGCAATTAAAGTTTTAATAGCAGACGACCACCAGTTATTCAGAGAAGGACTGGTGAATCTAATCTCCTCTGCTCCTGATATTGAAGTGATAGCAGAAGCGAAAGATGGAAAAGAAGCTACCGAAAAAACCAAAAAGTTGAATCCCGATGTGGTTTTGATAGATATTGGTATGCCGGAAATGAACGGAATTGAAGCAACCAGGATTCTGAAAAAGCAACAATCGCAGGTGAAGGTAATTGCTGTTTCCATGCATTCCGACCGCCAGTTTGTAAAAGGTATTCTTGAAGCGGGCGCCGATGGTTACCTGCTGAAAAACTGTACTTACCGGCAACTTATCGATGCCATCAAGTCGGTTATGGAAGGAAAAAAATACCTGAGTGAAGACATTACCGAAATGGTTATTAAGGGTTACCTCGATCCGGCGGAGGAAGTTTCAGACAATCATTCGGAATTGTCAGAGCGGGAACTGGAAATTCTGAAACTTTTTGCCGAAGGAAAATCCACCCGCGAAATTGGAGAAAAACTTTTTATCAGCGTAAAAACAGTTGGCACTCACAAGCAGCACATTTTTGAAAAGCTTGGATTAAAAAGCAATGCCGACATGGTTAAATATGCGATTAAAGAGGGATTGATTCAACTTTCTTAAAAGTTTATAAAAAAATAGTTTTGAGCTATCCCGGCTATTATTGGCGGGATAGCTTTTTTGCTGCTTTTTTATCTTCCGAACCTTGGTGTTAAACCGTGTTGTTTTGTAATTTCACACCGTAATCCGATAATTTATATTTTTGACGCTAATGCAGATTGAAATGAAAACTACATTGACCGGAATCTTGTCTTTTTTACTCATCGTTTTAACAACCTCTTCCAAAAAGCCTGATAAATATTACGATGAAATCTATCGTCCGCAGTTTCATTTTACACCCGAAAAAAACTGGCACAACGATCCAAATGGTTTGGTTTATTACGATGGTGAATACCATCTTTTTTATCAGTACAATCCGCATGGAAAAGAGTGGGGATACATGCACTGGGGGCATGCCATAAGCACCGATTTGATTCATTGGGAGCATCTTCCCATTGCCATTTATCCCGATGAAAATTCGGAAGATAAAGAACGCTGCACTGCATTTTCGGGCTCAGCCATTGTAGATGAAGATAACCTGCTCGGGAAACAACAAGGGGAAGAAAAAACGCTGGTGGCGTTTTATACCAGCCAGCATTGTGGGCAACGGATTGCATACAGCACAGACAAAGGACGGACCTGGGAAAAATACAAGGGAAATCCGGTTATTGATTATGATGAAACCGACGATGCACGCGACCCAAAGGTTTTCTGGCACGAGCCTTCTGAAAAATATGTGATGGTTCTTTACCGGAAAACTTCTGAAGATGAAAAATCAAAAGGTGTTTCGGTTTATACATCTGAAAACCTGGTTGACTGGGAATGGAAAAGCCATGTTTACGGCTTTTATGAATGCCCCGATTTGGTTCCCATCCAGGTAA
The DNA here is from genome assembly GCA_964443035.1 of uncultured Tangfeifania sp. Taxonomy (GTDB): domain Bacteria; phylum Bacteroidota; class Bacteroidia; order Bacteroidales; family Prolixibacteraceae; genus Tangfeifania. The sequence continues at coordinate 5,320 of CAYUBV010000018.1, read as the reverse complement.
AAAACAGGCCCGAGGAGACAAAATGGGTACTTTTTGACGGCGACGGAAGTTACATTATCGGAAATTTCGATGGGGAAGAGTTTTCTCCTGAATCGGCCAAAATGAAAAGTGATTTCGGTAAAAATTATTATGCCACACAAACCTGGAGCAATATTCCCGAAGAAGATGGCCGTGTTATCCAGATTGCCTGGATGAGAGGCGGTGAATTCCCGGAAATGCCTTTTAACGGCCAGATGTCCTTTCCCACACAACTGGATATTTTAAAACTGAGCACCGGCTATAAATTAATCCGGCAGCCGGTTGAAGAAATTTCACTTTTGCACGGAAAAGATTATTCGTGGGATGATGAAAATGTAATCCCCGGAATCAATAAAAACCTGGTAAAAAAGGTAAGCGGCGACTGCCTGCACATTTATGGTGAATTTGACCTGAAAACCTGCAACAATTTTGGATTTATGATTCGTAAAGGGAAAAAAGAAGCAGGTACCGAATTGATGTACAATGTAAAAAGAGGAACCCTTTCGGTGTTGGGATCAACTGCGCCGCTTATGCCGGTGGATAACAAAATAACGCTGGAAATACTTGTGGATCGTGCATCGGTTGAAGTTTTTGCAAATGGCGGGCAGGTAGCCATTTCAAACTGTTTTACTCCACATGAAAAGGCCGATGACCTGGTTTTATTCAACAGCGGCGGGGAGCTCGGTGTGGATAATCTTGTAATTTATGAATTGGAATCTGCCTGGCAACGCGATTGAATGCTCTAAAAAATTACAGTAATCAACTGCACAACAATTATCAGTAAAACCATTGCCACCGGGTAAACGGTAGCATACGCCACCGAGTGGGCATTGGTTTCGGTCATCGAATCGGCTGCTGCCAGCCCCGGCGTACTTGTCATACTTCCGCTGATGGCCCCCAGCAGGCTAAGAAGGTTCATTTTGAAAAAATACTTGGCTGCAATTACCGAAACAACCATTGGGATTAATGTGATTAAGCCGCCAAACAAAAACAGGCGGGCGCCATATTTTTCGAAAATACCGACAATTTCTGCACCTGCATCGGTGCCCACTGCTGCCAGGAAAAAAATTAACCCAAGTTGCCGCAGCAACTGGTTGGCAGCGCCGCTCATGGTCCAGATTACCGGTCCGGTTTTTCCTATCCGGCTTAATACGAGGCCAACAATTAAAACCCCGCCCGTAAGACCCGGGCTAAAAGCAAACGAACCCAGTGCAATATTTATTTTTCCCACAAGTACCCCGAGAACAATACCGAGAGCTACCGGGAGAATATCTGTATTAGAAAGTCTTTTCTGGTCGTTGCCGAAAATGTTGGCCACCATTTCCATGTTTGTTTTGCTGCAGGCAATTATCAGTTTATCACCAAACTGGAGCTTAAAACCCGGAGTGGGGGAGATGTTGATCCCCGACCTGCGGATGCGTGTTATGGTAGCATTGTAGGTGTGTAAAAGATTAATCTGCCCGATGGTTTTGTTTACCACTTCCTTGTTGGTTACCAAAACCGAACGCACATCGTAATTCGGGTCCAGCGGAATTTCTTCGTCGGTTGGTTCGCCTATCAGCAGTTGCACTCTTTTCAGGGCATCTTCTGTTCCCACGGCTTTTATCAGGTCGCCCTTGCGGAGTACTGTTTCAGGAGTAGGTGTAACAGCCACTCCTTCGTGTACTACGCGCGAAACCACAGCTTTTGTCATGTACCTGATTTTCAGATCACCTATGGTTTTGCCAACTACATTTTCATTTTCAACCACAAAATTTCTGCGGATAATTTCCGGGAATTCTTCTTTCAGTTTTGAGTGGTAATCTTCTTCTGAACTTTTCAGGGAAATACCCAGAATTTTTGGAAGAAAACGAATGAACAGAATAACGCCGATAACGCCAAACGGATAACCGACCCCATAACCAATTGAGGCCAGCGGAGAATTGGTGTAATCGATAGCGGCTGCCAGGCCGGGAGTACTTGTCAGCGCGCCGGTAAACAGGCCGATGGCAATGTTCTTATCGATATCGAAAATGAAAACCACGCCAATGGTAATGAGTCCGGCAGTCAGAATGAGCAGTGTGGCAAATGAAGCCAGTTGCCTTCCTTCTTTTTTAAAAGATTCAAAAAATCCCGGGCCGGCCTGTATCCCGATTGTGAAAATAAAAAGAACCAATCCCAGGTACTGAAAGTCTTTGGGAATAATCACGCCATAGTGGCCAAACACAAGCGCTACAAAAATTACGGCTGATACATCGAGCGAAAGCCCTGCAATCTTAATTCTGCCGAGCATGAACCCCAGTGCCACAATCAGAAAAAGGGCAAAATAACTGTTTGAAAGAAGATCCATTTTCCGTTTCTGTTAACTAACAGAACAAAGGTAGTGAATTGTTAACTACCTATGGGAAAGTATGGAAAAGAGCACCGGATTCAGCAAAAAATTAATAAACGATTATCATTTTTAGTTTTTGACAGAAAATATTCCGGCTAAGGCACTATGCCAGAAATCCGGATTCCATCAGGAAATTAAAATCATCTGACGACGAAAGTTCAACCGGTTCTTTCCCTTTTTTGAAAATCCGGCAGGTGCGGTCGCCAATCAATTGCAGTTTCCCGTCTTCGAGCTTCAGCATAGTTCCTTCTCTCAATCCGGCCACATAAATTTCCGGGTTGAGCTCGGTGAATTCGCTGATGCGCTGTTCGCGTGTTTCGCCGGCATGTCCCTGTGCATTGGCATCGAGGTAATGCGGGTTGATCTGAAAGGGAATCAGCCCGGCGCAATCGAAACCACACGGGTCGATTACGGGCATATCGTTGGTGGTGCGCAGCGTAGGGCAAGCTACATTTGAGCCTGCGCTCCACCCGATATACGGTGCTCCTTCAAAAGCTTTTTCACGCAGCGGGTTCATGAGTTTTTTTTGGTGCAGCATCCGCACAAGGTGCCAGGTATTTCCGCCGCCAACCACTATGGCATCGGCTTCTTCAATTGCCCGGATGGGGTCTGAGAAAGTGTGGATGCCAACAATATGATGGCCGACTTCAGCAAAACGTTCTTCCACTTTGTCGCAATATTCATCGTAAGAAAAGGTAACTGCGGCATAAGGAATAAAGAGTGCTGTTACCGGTTTTTCGCCCAAAAATTTCTGGATCTCGTATTTTGGATAATCGAGGTAGGGTTCTCCCGCCATTGTTGAGTTGCTAATCAGTAGTAGTTTCATGTTTTTACATGTTTAATTTCAACTTGCAATAACTGAAAAACGGGAATAATTAGCAATGATAATTATTTGTTTTTTGAATTATTTGTACAAATCGTTCACGTTGCATTTTGCCAGTTCCACAAAGTAATCCCCGATTTTGGTTGTAACATCGTCAAGGAATTTTTTACCTTTTTCAGGAGTGGCTGCTTTTGGGTTTCCAATTCCGGTATCTTCCGAAACTTTGTCCCAGCGACGCGGCGCCCAGGCAGTTTTGTCGTTCAGCCCACCGAGTTTAAACTTTTTGGCTTTTCCTTCGCCGGCTTCATCCAGGGGCAGAATAAATTCAGGAAAGTAATATTGAATAACACTGGTTTCCATTTCTCCGGCGTGATCGCCTTCATCTTCAAAATATTCCGACAAATCGAGTATTTTAAACCACTCCACCAGCGATATAAAAAGTTCCGGAAATTGTGGCTGAAGTTCACGAACGAGCGGTTTGAAATCGTTTCCTCCGTGTCCGTTCATCAGTACCAGTTTGTTAATTCCCTGTTTGCTCAGGGCTGAAAGAATGTCTTCGAGAATAATTTTTTGGGTGGAAGGTTTGGTGTGCAGGCAAAACGGCAGTTCAATCTGCCCCATGTTTTGTACACCCAGCGGAATAACCGGCAGCACCATTATTTTGGCACCTTTGTCCCAGGCTTTTTCGGCAGCATCGGCTGCAATTCGTGCTGTTTCAAGCGAGTCGGTTCCGTAAGGCATGTGGTAATTATGGGGTTCGGTAGCTCCCCAGGGCAGCACCGCCACTTCATAACGCTCGTTCTTTACCTGTTTCCAGTTGGTTTGTTCTAAAATGTAAGGTTTCATACTATTAAAATTGTTTGTTTTTATCGGTATAGTATGGAACTCGCATGTATTTTAATCATGCTCTTGGGTGTAATTATTTTACATGCTCGTTTCATACTATCGATAATTAAAACTGAAGAAGCGTAATTCCAAATGTAAAAGGTGTGAGTTCCGGTCCTAAATCGTTTTTAAATAAAGGAACCAAATCATAGGTGGCAAAAACATTGATCCACCGGTAACCAGCGCGTACCATCAGTCCGTATTTAAAATTCTGAAGGGAATAGTCGCCCGGAACCTTGAGTTTTTCTTTTTTGCCGTCGGCACGGTATTTTATTTTGGTATGACTGCTCAGTCGCACTGAACCAAAAACCCCTCCCGAAAAGTACATCCTGTTTTCGTAATGATTTAAAGGAATCTGAAATTCAGCAAGCAACGGAACCATTAATGAGACGATGGAAAGTTTCGATTTTTGATTTTGGTCGAAATAGAGAATTTCAGGCTCAATTCTTCCGTTATCATTTTTTCGGATGGTCGTATTATTATCGAGCCGGTAACTTTGCAAATGCAGCCCGATTCCGGTAACCAGTCCAGTGGTATTCCGGTTGCTTTGTAACCCGATGCTGTGCTGGAAAATATTCAGGTAGGTGGAATTCGACCGCCACAGGTCATTTTCCATAAACTCCAGGTTGTAACCGGTATAATCGGGATTTGCAAGCCCGTTAAAACCAAAATCGACCCCTGCCCAGTGGCCTTCAAATTTGTCCTGCCAAAAGTTAAACCCCGTTTTACGAATATCGATTTTTCGGAGTATCTTCCCGGGATCTTGTTCTACCGGCACAATAGTATCGGTAGCTTGCGACCATGCAGGGATATGTATGCACAAAATAACAGTCGCTAATAATACCGGTAATGCACTCTTTTTCAGTGTTTTCATGGTTCGTTTTCTGTTCATAAAATTCAATTTTAAATTGAATAATATTATAGCAAATGTAGCTTTTTTAGTGTAAATAATCAGTCAATACATTTTGAAATAATGATTTTTTCAGTGGTTTTAGTAGTTTAAAACAATTGAATTATGAATTTGTTAAAATAAGAAAGGATTTGGTTTAAATACCTGAAATTCATTTTAAAAGGTTACCTTTGCGGCCTTAAAATTTTATTAGTTTTTAAATGACATTATTTAACGAAATGGGTCTCAACCCCGAAATTCAACTGGCAATTGAAGAAATTGGCTTTGAACGACCCACACCAATTCAGGAAAAAGTAGTTCCTTTTTTAATGGA
>CAYUBV010000017.1:9883-20881 GCA_964443035.1 uncultured Tangfeifania sp. | reverse complement strand
AATCCGGTATCAATTCACATGATACCCCTGGTTGTTTACTTCCTGGGCGCGGAAGCTGTTGTATTGTGTTTGATTTAACGGGTAATCCCAGCAGCCCATGCGGTGGTAGAAATTACCACCAAAACCACTTTTAAACCGGTACAATCCGTGCAGCGGATGGCCGGAGTTGGCATTTGGTGCTGCGCCAAACATATCGTATTCTTCGCATCCCCATTCCTGCGCCAGCCTGATTCCCTTCCACTGCACAGCATAAGTTGCCATCAGGTTGCGGTTGTTTCCCGAGGAGGCACCGTACAGATAAGTACCCCGTTTTTTTGACAATACCAAAAACATGGCCGCCAGGAATTCGTCTTCGTAACCGGCCATCAGCAAACGGGTGTCGATGTCTTTACCCGCCTGCGGCTGCAATTCCATAAACCTGTAAAAATTCTCTTTCGGGTGAAGCGTAATTCCGTTCCGGGCAGAGGTTTCGCTGTAAAGTGCATACCAGGTTTCGAGCATTTCCATTCCGTAACTTTTCACCTGCACACCGCGGCGTTTCGAGAGCCGGATGTTGTAACGCGTTTTGGGTTTCATTCGTTGCAGCAGTTTTTCCTGAGGCTGGTTCAGGTCGAGAAAAATAGTGTTGGTGGGCAGGTTGTCACTCCGGCTTTTCCGAAGATTCCAGTTATTGGTTTTAAAATTCAGTCTGAATTCCTGGTTATTAACCGAAGGCGGCCCGGTCCAGTTTCCACGTTCGTCAAAAAAGTCGGGTTCGTGCGCCCACTGGTTTTCCCAGGGCAAATCAAAACGAATGAGAATGCAGTTTTCGGGCAGGTGCGGACGCAAAGCTTCGGCCAGTTCTTCCATAAAAATACCCTGGTTTTCAAAATCGGGCTCGTCCACCGGACCATACGGAATGTAAGCAATGCTGTGCACATCGTCGATATATTGCACCAGCACCAGAATATCGTCGCTCACTGATTTAATTCCGCTTTCCGTAGGTTTCAGCAAATCTTTGGAAGCCGAGTATTCAAACGCAATTGGTTTCAACCCCTGTTCGTATTTTACACGCGCCCAGAATGAAGTTTGCTGAACGGTGTTGGTCGATTGGATATCGTGAATCTCTTTCTCTGTTAATTTACAATGCATCGATTTCCGGTTTTGGACTGCGAAGATATAAAGTGTAAAAAACTGAGCAAATGATATTTGAAATCCCGGAAAGGAAAAGACTAATATGCCCTTTTATTTTTGCCTTCCACGTAATTTATAAAAGATGAGTTCACAACCCTGTTTCCACCCGGTGTGGGATAATTGCCGGTAAAATACCAGTCGCCGGTATCGTTGGGGCAGGCCTTGTGCAGATTTTCAATGGACTGGTAAACGATTTCCACTTCCGAGGAACACTCATTGGGCTTCAGTAATTCAGCAATTTTTGCTGAAACCTGTTCGGCAGTAAAAGGTCGGTAAATCTCGCGTACATAATTTACCATTTCCTCTTTAGGCAGATTTTCCTGCTCTTTGCATTTCTGATAAACTTCCTGAATAACTGATTCCTGGCCGGTATCTTTCAGAAGAGCAATGGCAGCGTTAAAAGCTATAAATTTTTCGAGCTGTGCCATATCGATGCCGTAACAATCGGGGTATCGAATTTGCGGCGCCGAAGAGACCACAATTATTTTTTTCGGATGCAACCGGCCCAGAATTCTCAGAATGCTGTTTTTAAGGGTTGTTCCCCGAACGATAGAATCGTCGAGCACAACCAGCGTATCTTTCCCGCCCTTAATAACGCCGTATGTAACATCGTAAACGTGTGCTACCAAATCTTCACGGCTGGCATCATCGGCAATAAAAGTCCGCATTTTCGCGTCTTTAATGGCGATTTTTTCCACCCGGGGCTCAAACGAAATTATTTCCTTGATTTGCTCATCGGTGCGTGTACCGTTTTTCTTTTTCAGTTCATCAATTTTCCAGTCGGTAAGGTAATTCCTGATTCCTTCCATTATTCCGTAGAAAGCGGTTTCAGAAGTATTCGGGATGTATGAAAAAACGGTATTTTCAAAATCATAATCAACGCTTTCCAGGATTTTGTTGCTAAGCAGGCGTCCCAAATCTTTTCGTTCGTTGTAAATATTCCGGTCGCTGCCCCTGGAAAAGTAAATGCGTTCGAATGAGCAGGAAGTTTTTTTATGCGGCGGACGAATCATTTTGGTTTGCACTTCGCCTTTCTTTTTAACAATAAGCGCCTCACCCGGATTGATTTCGTGTACCTGGTCCCATTGCACATTCAGGGCGGTTTGAATCACCGGCCGCTCGGAAGCCACCACCACCACTTCATCGTCGCGGTAATAGTGTGCCGTTCTGATTCCCCACGGGTCGCGCACCACAAATGCATCGCCGTGCCCGATTAAACCGGCCATGGCATAGCCGCCATCCCAGTCTTTTGAGGCACGCTCCAGAATATTCTGAATATCCAGATTTTCTTCAATCAGCGGAGATATTTCGTTATTCCGGTAGCCTTCGTTTTTATATTTTCTGAAAAGCAACTGGTTTTCTTCGTCGAGGAAATGCCCCACTTTTTCAAGCGCAGTAACGGTATCGGTATAAGCTTTCGGGTGCTGCCCGAGATTGACCAGCACTTTAAAAAGTTCATCGGTATTTGTAAGGTTGAAATTTCCGGCCAGCGCAAGGTTTCTCGATTTCCAGTTATTTTGCCGCATTACAGGATGAACAAAATCGATGCTGTTTTTTCCAAATGTTCCGTACCTCAAATGGCCGAGATAGAGCTCGCCGGCAAACGGAAAATGCTGGTATGCCCAGTGGCAGTTATCCACATCGATTCCTTTGCGTATGGCTTTTTTCAGAGGTTTGTTAATCCGGTCGAAAACATCTTTAATGGGATTGGCCTGAATGGAGCGATACCGGTGAATGTATGCACTTCCGGGTTCGAGATGGTCTTTCACGCAAACTGCGCCGGCTCCGTCCTGCCCGCGGTTATGCTGCTTTTCCATCAGCAGGTACAATTTGTTGAGACCGTACTTCCAGGTTCCGTACTTTTCTTTGTAATACGACAGGGGCTTAAGTAAGCGGATCAATGCAATTCCGCATTCGTGTTTAATCTGGTCGCTCATATTTATCTGTTTTCAGCACCGGAAAATTTATAATGTCCGGGACAATAAACGCACCGGGATAATCCTTCTGAATTTTTTTATAAGTTCCCAACGCTTCTTTTTTGGTTCTGAAATCGCCGACACGCACCTTAAATACCGGCGCGCTAAATTTCACATGCACATTAATATCGGGGTATTCCGACAGGAATTCCACCTTTTTAGTCAGTGCCCTTTCTTTGGCATTCAGGGCCGAACTCGAGAATATTTCGATGCGAAAGCCTTCCATCCCGTCCATTTTCCGATTGTCCTGAATATGCCACTGCAACATTTTTTTCACCTGCGGATCCTGATCCACATTCAAATCACCAAGAATAGAAACTGAAACACTATCCGCTTCAGTGCTAACAGTATCAACCGGAAATTCATAGGGAAACTCCGTTTGCGCATGGGTGAGTTGAATAAAAAATAAACCTGTGATGAATAAAAAAAGAGTCCTCATCATTCCTGTCAGTTAAGAGTGCAAATATAAATTAAAAACCATTAATCCAATAACGGATTTTTCCACAGTACATTGCATTTTTATTTGAACATACGGGTTTCCAACCGGCGTCACCTCCTGTTGATAAAAAAATTACTCCTCGTTGAGCGCCTCCTCCAGTTCGGAAGTGATTTCGAGGTTGTGGTAAACATTCTGCACATCGTCATCTTCCTCCAAACGGTCGACAAGACGCAACACTTTTTTTGCATCTTCCACCCCGAGTGCCGTTGTTGTGGCAGGAATCCGCTGCAGACCCTGGCTTTCAGCCTCAATTCCCAGCTCATCCAGTTTTTTCGATACGTTGCCAAAATCTTCGAGCGCTGAGGTTATTTCAATAAAACCCTCGTTTTCTTCCAGCTCTTCAGCCCCCGCATCAATCATTTCGAGCTCAAATTCTTCCATATCGATTTTATCGGTTACCGGAACCACAAAAACTCCTTTGGTATCGAAAAGAAAAGCAACTGAACCGTTGGTGCCAAGGTGACCGTTGTGCTTGGTAAATGCCGAGCGCACACTTCCCACGGTGCGGTTGTTGTTATCTGAAAGGCACTCCACAAAAATGGCAATTCCTCCCGGACCGTACCCTTCAAAAGTCATTTCCTCAAAGTTGGAGGCATCTTTTTCGGCTTTGTTAATGGCCCGCTGAATAACATCTTTGGGCATATTCTGTCCCTTGGCATTTTGTACCGCCAGGCGCAGCCGTGAATTTGCTTCAATGTCTGCTCCGCCCAGCTTGGCAGCTACCGTAATTTCTTTCGAAATCTTCGAAAACATTTTGGAGCGTTTGGCATCCAGCGCTCCTTTTTTCCGTTTTATTGTCGACCATTTACTGTGTCCTGACATGTTGATTAGTATTTTAAGTTTCCGTTAAAAATATTTCTGAAGTCACATTTATACCGCAACTTTATTCTCCATGTCTTTTTTGGTATTCATCAGACTGGCATCCCGAAATTTCTTATTCACCGGGTTCACAAGTTTATATGGCCGGTTAAAAGCCTCCTGATTTAATTTAAAATGAACAGCCAATTTTCGAATTGTATCTTTTGATAAACCTTTTTGATAATTCAAAATTTTTGAAACTGTTCCTTTGGATAAACTCAGAATTCCTGCAATATCCTTTGCCCTCAGATTGTTTTCTTCCATTAATTTTTTCAGAAGTTCAACAGGATTAAGATCTCCAAACGAATTGTGCTCTTTATCCCACTTTTCAATTAACAAGGTGAGTAACTCCATCTCATCCGATAAAGATTCATCATGATGATTTAAAAATTCTTCCAGCAAATTGCAATAGTGAATATATTGCTTTTCATTTTTTATAACACTATATTTTAAAGTTTTCATAATCACAATCTTTTAGCTATAAACATCAATCCTATATTGCGTTCCATCTTTACACAATTTATCATAAGCAGCATGTGTTCCAATCCACTTTACAAATAAATGCACGCGATTTACTCCAAAATAATATGTGCAAATCATCCGATACTTATTCCCTCCAATATTAAAAACCACCCGTTCAGATCCTCGTCCCAAAATATCTGCACTGTTGAAAGTTGTAACAATATCCTGTGGAATATCCCAATCAGCCGATTTAATTATTGAAAGCCAAACCTGAAAATATCTTTTGGCCTGAGCATAATCATTAACAAATTTTTCTATTGTAGACCTTTTGATCAGGTGAACTTTCATGGGTCTTTTAATATTAATCTTTCACAAAATTAAAAAAGTTTCACAAAAGGAAACTAAAATCGACTTAAAAAATAATAATCAGCTAAATAAAATGAATTAAATTTGCGGCCACTTATAATGAAACAGAAGAAATTATTCATAGAAACTTATGGCTGCCAGATGAATGTGGCCGACAGTGAAGTAGTAGCGGCCATTTTGCAGGAAAGACAGTATGAGCTGGTACAAACGGCTGAAGAGGCCGATGCGGTTTTTCTGAATACCTGCTCGGTGCGCGATAACGCCGAACAAAAGATTTGGGGAAGGCTGGATTTTTACCAGAGTTTAAAAAAGAAAAACAAAAACCTGGTGGTTGGCGTGCTGGGCTGCATGGCCGGGCGCGTAGGAGAAGAATTCCTGGAAAAAGGCAAAGCCGATTTGGTTGCCGGACCTGATGCCTACCGCGATTTGCCCTACCTGATAGATAAAGTTGACAGCGGTGAAAAAGCAGCAAATACCGAACTTTCGACCGTTGAAACGTATGACAAAATTACCCCGGTAAGAATTGGAGCCAAAGCGCTCTCGGGGTTTGTAAGTATTACCCGCGGCTGCAATAACTTCTGCACATACTGCATTGTGCCTTATACGCGTGGCCGCGAGCGCAGCCGTGATCCGCAGGATATTCTTAAAGAAATAAAAGATCTTTCGCAAAAAGGATACAAAGAAGTAACGTTGCTGGGGCAAAACGTAAATTCGTATAAATGGCTGCCCGAGGGTGAACGAAAGCCGGTGCGGTTTTGGGATTTGCTTGAGATGGTTGCCGAAACCGACCCGGAAATGCGCATCCGGTTCACCACTTCCCACCCTAAAGACATGTCGGATAAAGTGCTGCACCAAATGGCGAAATACCCGAACATTTGCAACCACATACACCTGCCGGTACAATCAGGAAGTTCGCGCATACTGAAACTGATGAACCGCAAATACGACCGGGATTGGTACCTCGACCGCATACGGGCCATAAAAACCATTTTGCCGGATTGTGGTCTTTCTACCGATATTTTTACCGGTTTTTGCTCCGAAACAGAAGAGGACCATGCGCAAACACTTTCACTTATGGAAGCTGTAAAATTCGACATGGCATTTATGTTTAAATATTCGGAACGGCCCGGAACCTGGGCTGCAGAAAAACTAAAAGACGATGTTCCGGAAGAGACAAAAACCCGCAGGTTGAATGAGGTGATTCAGCTTCAGAACAAACATTCACTGGAAAATAACCGGAACGACATCGGTAAAACTTTTGAAGTGCTGGCAGAAGGTGTTTCAAAAAAATCGGATATGGATCTTTTTGGCCGTACATCGCAAAATAAAGTAGTTGTTTTTCCGCGCGAAAACTACAAAATGGGAGATTTTGTAAGCGTTACAATTAAAAATGCCACATCGGCAACACTGATAGGAAAGACAGTGCAAAATACTGATTAGTTTAGTTCTCCGCTATCGTTATTTTCGTTTGTCAGGATCCTGCTCACGGAATGATTTTATAATGGCATGCGCAGCCAGTGGTGCCGTCAGGTATATGAAAATAACAATAAACAGGCTTTTTACATAAACCATAGGAGTATTAAAATATACAGAAACTCCTATCAGAATTAAAAAAATGCCGAACGAAGGCGCTTTGGTAGCTGCATGAAGCCTGCTGTACAAATCATTTAACCGCACCAATCCTATTGATGCAATCAGTATAAAAAAACAACCTGCAAGCAAAAATACCGATATAATAATTTTATCCATATCTGAGTTTTAAATAAGTTGAAATAGCAACTGTGCCGATAAATGAAATCAATGAAATAATTACCGGCAAATCGAGGTAAATGGCTTTTTGTATTAAAACGCTGTATACCAACACAAACGCCATTACTACAACAGCAATTACATCCATAGCCGCAATTCGGTCGTTAATAGCCGGGCCCCTCAAAAGCCGTATAAAAGCCAAAATAAGAGCTGCCAGCAAAAATGAAAATGCGATAATTAAAACTACAACCGGAATACTGTTCTCCATAATTTAACTGGTTATTTTTTTTATTCTATCCTGCATTCTTGAAAAATCTTTCAGCATAATTTCATCTGACCTGTAATACAAAACATGCACCTGCACTGTTTTTTTATCTTCGCTGATATCCATACTTATTGTACCGGGGGTCATTGAAAGCAAATTGCTGAAAAGCAATAATCCGAAATCAGATTTCAGGGTTACAGGTATTTCCATAAAAGCTGGTTTCATGCGTATTTTGGGTGTTAATATATCCCAGGCAATATAAATATTGGCCGCTGCCAGGTTATACAGGTAAAACCCTGCAAACTCCAGTATGTAATATATTTTTATTATTATTTTCATGGATTCGCTCCTTTTAAAACAGTTTCGATGTATAAATCAGGATTGATAAGTTGATTTGCCGCTTCCATAGTATAACCAAAAACGTACATGGCAAAAATCCCCATTAAAATACTTACGCTTCCCAGCAAAACCGAAGGAAAGTATTCGGCAAAACCAAATGTATAACTTTTGTTTTGCCTTCCGTTTTCGGGTTGTTTTTTCAGAAAAGCTTCGTTCCAGATTTTAATCATGGAGTAGAGTGTCAGCATCGCGGTAAGAATAGCAACCGCGGTAATAATGTAATTGCCGTTTTCAATACCGGCCTTTATGAGTATGAACTTTGCAAAAAACCCGGAAATGGGCGGAACGCCGGCAAGTGCAAAGGCAGGTATTACAAACAAAACTGCCATAAACGGGTTTTCCTTAAATAATCCGCCTATTTCCTTCAGCTCAAAAGTTCCGCGGGCTTTATTTATCATGCCCGAAACGAGGAAGGTGTTTGTTTTGGCAATCATGTTGTGCAGGGTAAAAAACACCGCCCCGGCAATGGCAAGTGGCGTAAAAATTCCCAGCCCCATTATCATGTAGCCAATCTGGCTGATGATGTGGTAAGAAAGAATGCGGCGGGTTTCGTAATGCGCGGCAGCCGCCATACCACCGGCAACCATTGTTAACCCGGCAATTACAAGCAGCAGTTGATGCCAGAACTGCGGATCGTGCACAAAAAACAGGGTAAAAAACCGGATAAAAGTATAAACCCCTACTTTGGTAAGCAAACCTGCAAATAACGATGAAATGGTAATATTTGGCGTGTGATACGAGGCAGGCAACCAAAAATAGAGTGGAAATACAGCGGCCTTGATTCCGAATGCCACAAAAAACAAAACAGCAGAAGTATTCATCAGAATCGCCTGATCGTCATTTTGAAGTATTTGTGCCAGGTGTGCCATATTGAGTGTGCCGGTTTTGCCGTAAAGCAATCCCACCCCGGCAAGAAAGAGAAGCGAACCAACCAGGTTAAGCGCGAGGTATTTAATTCCACCTTCGAGCTGATCTTTTGAGCGGCCCATGGTTATAAGCACAAACGACGACATTAACATCACCTCAAACCAGACAAACAGGTTGAACACATCGCCGGTAACAAAAGCGCCGTTCATTCCCATGGCAAGCCCGAAAAAGAAAATAAAAAAGCGGTTAATTTTTATGGACTCAGGCAAAAAATTAAGTGCATAAACCGATATGGCAAAAAGAATAATTGCCGCAACAATAAGCATGAGGGCACTCAGGTAATCAACCACAAGTGTAATTCCGAAGGGTGCTTCCCAGCCTCCCATTTGCAGGGCAAGTACGCCGTGCTTTTGAACAAGCACAAATAAAAAGACCGATAGCAGCAAAAGCAATCCCGAGGCAGACGGCCCCAGCCAGCGGGCAAGTTTTTCAGAACGGAACGCAAGCATGCCGATAATGAGCACGAAAGGAATTAATACAGGAAGTGCAACAAGTGTTATCATCAATTATCGGTTTTTTTAAGCTGATCCAAATCATCAGTGCCGGTTAATTCAAAAAATTTATATTTAAGGGCAAGTGTAAAAACCACAATTCCCAAACCAATAACAATAGCTGTCAATACCAATGCCTGTGGCAGCGGATCGGCCATTGCTTCGGTGTTTACTTTTTTGCCGTCGATAAAAACCGGGCCTCCTGAAACCAGACCTGCCGAAATAAATACAAGCAAATTGGTTGCATTGCTCATAAAAATCAACCCGATTATAAACTTCAGTATGCTACGCCGAAGCATGAGATAAACCCCGGCCGTATATAAAACTCCTACTACTATGGCTAAAATTACTTCCATTTATCTTTTTTGTGTTAAAGAAAAAACAAACATTACTGTTACACCAATTACCGTAAAAAACACCCCTATATCAAACAGGAAGGGCGAACCGAGTTTTAGTTCACCAATCAGGGGGAGAGGTATTTTTAACCAAACACCTGTCATAATAGCTTTCCCCAGAATTAATGAAGGGAAAAAGCTCAGAAAAATAATAAACAACCCGCCGGCAATGAACCATTCGGGTATATTTTGCAACCGTTCTTTTACCTGGAATGCATCATAGGCAAGACCCCGGTATACTATTGCCAGGCCGGCTAATAATCCGCCAATAAAACCACCGCCCGGATCGTTATGCCCTCTCATAAGCGCCAGTACGGCAAAAATTATGAACAACCATCTCAGGTATTTTGCTGCAAGTTGTAAAATTATCGAATTCATAACTTTTTGTTTTTAGTTTTCAGCAAAAGAAAAACACCGGTAGCTGCTATGGTAAGCACAGTAACTTCCCCCAGGGTATCTAATGCCCTGAAATCCACCAAAATCACATTCACAACATTTTCACCAAAAGCTCTGCTGTAGCTGTTTTCAACAAAAAAACCGGAAATGGTGGGGTTCAGATTTACGTTCACAGCTTTTAATGTCAGAATAGTCATTACCGAACCAAATCCCAGGGCAATAAGAAAATCGCGCAACCGGGTTCGCTTCGGTGATAAAACGGCAAACCGCGGCAGTTTTTGTATAATAACCATAAACATTACCACCGTAAGTGTTTCTACCAGTATTTGCGTGATGGCCAAATCGATTGCGCTGTAATACATAAAAATGAGTGAAATACCGTAACCCGCAACTCCCATGGAAATAATGGTTACAATCCGCGACCGTGAAAATGCACTTACAACAGTAGCTGCCATAATAACTACTGCCAGCCCCGAGATATAAAAAGGTTTTAGGGTGAAAGGAATACCAAATTCCCACGATCGGATTACAAACACCTGGAACCAAAGCAACAGGGAAGTAAAAACGATGATGGTTAAAATATAATAGCGGTGGTATCCGTGTTGCACCGCCTTGGTTTTCAGTTGCGAAACTTTCACAAATTTATCCATTACCCAGGCAAATACCTCATCCAGTTCAACTGAAAAAACCACACTATTTACTTTTCGCCAGATATCGAGTAATTTTTTCTTTTTTAACATGGCCCAGAAAAGAGCTACACCCGACACGATGGTGAATAAGCTTAAAAAGAAAACCTGGTTAAATCCGTGCCAGATTTTTAATTTTACATCCACCATTTCATCAAATACAACACTCAGCGCCGGTTTAATAACAGCAGTTCCAAGGTCGCCGGGAAATAATCCTAAAACAAGGCTAAGCAATGCCAGAATTCCGGGCCCGATTAAAAAAGCCATCCCTTTTTCGTTGGGCTTTTTTTCGAAGGTGGCTGATTTTCCGAGAAACACTTTCCGGGCAAAAAACAGCGAAACGGCCACCATAAATA
>CAYUBV010000017.1:2260-9783 GCA_964443035.1 uncultured Tangfeifania sp. | reverse complement strand
AAAGCATGGATAAACAAAAACAGCATGGCTGCTTTAATTGATTCTTTTGTATCGATTCCGAGCAGTAAGACCAATACACCCAACGCATTAATTGTGGTGTAAGCCAGAATGCCTTTCAAGTCGGTTTGGGTAATGGCAAAGTAAGAGCCGGTAAGCATGGTCAGCACACCAACCAGCGAAATGATGTATATCCATTCGTTTGTACCGCCCAAAACAGGACTCAACCTGGCCAGCAAAAAGATACCGGCTTTTACCATGGTGGCTGAATGGAGGTAAGAACTAACCGGTGCAGGTGCCTGCATAGCCCCGGGCAGCCAGAAATGAAAAGGGAACTGCGCCGATTTAGTGAAAACCCCAATTAGGATGAGCAATAATCCCGGAAGGTATAAACTACTTTGTCTGATAGTTTCAGCTCCGTCCATCCAGTCATAAATTGAATAACTGTTAACAACACTGCCCAAAAGTAAAATGCCGGCCAGCATAGCAAGTCCGCCAAAACCGGTAATATAGAGCGACTGAAAAGCTGCTTTGCGGGCCGATTCCTTTTCGTGAAAAAAGCTGATTAAAAAATAGGATAAAAAACTGGTTAATTCCCAGAAAATGAATGTCAGAATCAGATTGGCCGACAAAACCAATCCCAGCATGGCAGCGCTGAAAAGCATGAGGTACATAAAAAATTTATCGGTACCTGAATAGCTTTTCATGTAGGCTTTGGCATACAGAAAAATCAAGGCACCAATACCTGTTACCAGCAGGGCAAATACCATGCTCAGCCCGTCGAGCACAAATTCAATGTTTAATCCCAATGCGGGAATCCACTCAACCGTCTGAAACTTTGTTTCGGGAGAAGTAACTTCCGGAATACGAATGGCAAAATAAGTAAATGCAGCCAACTGAACTGCACTTAAAATCAAGGCCTTTTGTTTTTTTAGCCCACCAGGCAGGAAAAAAATTCCAAACGATGCTATCAGAAAAATAATAAGTATATACTGCATTAATCCACTTTTGATTTGTTTATTAAAACACCCATCGGATCAATCAGGGCTTTAAAAAATGGTTCAAAGTCAACATTATTGGATACAGAGGTTATACTCAAAATTGAAACCTTCGACAAATTCATGATATGGTGCGCAAAAGCTCCGATATAATTGTCGTGTGTGTATCCCTCCTGGTGCGTCATCAATAGAATCATTCCGGCATCTACCTTACCGGCATATTCAAGCACCTTTTTAAAAGCCGGAGTTTCAGAGCGTTTGTAAAGTTTCATTTTACATTTTACTCCGTTAAGCTCAAGTGTCTCCCTGGCTTTTTCTAATTTTTTGTAAATCCGGCTTTCCTCCTTTTTAATTCCGCCTGAAAGTACCGATACCAAATGAATTACCGCACCGTACTCAAGTCCGTAATAAAGTGCTGCCGACAACTTTTCGTTGGTTTTCTTGGTTAAATCAAGTGGTACCACAATATTATCTTTCATACGCGAGGTGTCACCTTTAACAGTGAGTACCGGCACACCCGATTTTAAAGTAACATGATAAACCGTTGATCCCAGTTCATCTTCAGGATTTCCACATTGGTGGTTCTCTCCCAGTACTACCATACTGGCCCCCCACTCTTTTGAAACGCTCAATATCTTTTCATAGGGTTTTCCGCGTTCCACACGGGTATTCAAAGTAATATCCGGATGTTTATCTTTCAGAATTGCTGCCATTTCAATCAGCTTCCCTTTGGCCTGTTCGGTAATTTTCACCAGGTTATCGCTATCCATAAAAAACTGAGCCAGCAGGCCGGGTGTATAAATAACATTTAACAACAGGATTTCGGCATTTACTTTTCGAGCCAAATTGCCGGCATAATTTATTGCCTGAACCGAAGGTTCTTTAAAATCAACAGGTACAAGAATTTTTTTTATGGTATGTTCCATTTCCCGACAAATTAGTTAATCAAAAATTCATTTCCCAGAACAACTTATAAAGGTAAATAGTTTGCAAAAAAACATAATTTTCCAAGTTAGCTAAAAAAAGAAAAGGTTGAAATTTATTAAACCAATTTCGTTATTTTGCGGTAAAAATAATAAGTTATTTAAAAAATCGGGAATGGAAGAAATGTTAAAAGATTTTCGGGAATACCGCTCAAAAATGAATGAGAAAATACTGGGCAGCGACAACAAGGTAATGAAACGCATTTACGGCATCGACACCCTGACATACCAGGACGGCGCACTCAGCAGCAAGGTAAAGGAGATGCTCGGGCTGGCAACAAGCATGGTTTTGCGGTGCGACGATTGCATTAAATATCACCTGGAAAAATGTTATGAACAAGGGATTACTACCGATGAGATTTTTGAAATTTTTTCAGTGGCAAATGTTGTAGGCGGAACCATTGTTATACCTCACACACGAAGGGCCGTTGAATACTGGGAAGCATTAAATAAGAAAAGTGAATAAAACATTTTGCATTAAAATTGTTATAGTATAAACAACTTTCTAATTATGAGTAAAATTTTTGCCATATCTTCAAGTGGAAAATCGGAAAAATCATTTCTCGACCTGCGATTCGGAAAATGTGAATATATAGTACTTTATAACGGTGAAACAAGTAAATTCAACATTATTGAGAATCCATATAAAGACACAGATCACAGTGGGGTACAACTTGTTGATTTTTTGAAAAAAGAAGATGTATCTGTAATTATTACCGGCGAGGTAGGCCCCAAAGTCAGCAATTTGCTTGAAAAAGAAAAACTGCAACTGGTACTCCTTCAGGAAGAAAGAATAAAAATCGAAGAAATTATCGAACGCATAAAAACAAGCTAATACAAATCCTGATTAACAAAAGGAATTAAAGCCAGGATAACCGCCTGCCGGTACAACTCAGTGCGGTCTACCTTGTTGTGCGTCAGCAATCCAACAGCACCGTTTTTCTGTTTGGAATTTTTTTGGCTGAATACCAAATCGTTGGCTGTTCCCAGCTCCATTCCACCTGCCACAAGGTGGGCCACTTTTTTGGGCAGGGTAAAAGAGGCAGTTCGGGCTTCGCCATATTTCTTGGCTGAATAAATAACTACCCATGCAAATGCCAGCACATCTTTTTCGCCGGCCTGAATTCCTCCTTCGATGGCTACCCAGTAATCGGCATCATGAATCTGGTTGCGGCTTTCTTTTACCCGGTTCCGGGCGCCCGTTAAGGTTTCATCGTCGGTGCCAGGCTGGTCCGAAACACCCGAATCTACAGAAATGCTTTCTACTTCAACATCGTTAAAAAAAGCTTTAAACCCTTCTGCTACTGCATTTTTCTTTACCGGATTTTTTGATGCAACTACAATTTTCATAAACCAATTAATTTTTTTCTTTCAACAAAAAGTTATTTGTCTCGTTTTGTTTTAAATTTTTTTATTGTAATATCGAAAAAATAAACAGTTCCGGCGGTCATTTTCATCAATAATTAAATGATGTTGCCGGATTTTTTAAATTTGCCGTAAATAATAAAAATGTTGGTAAGAATAGCAAATAAAGATGACATTTCAGCATTGGTTCAGTTTCAACTGGCAATGGCCTTCGAAACCGAAAATATAGAACTGGATAAAGCAACAGTTGAAAATGGAGTTTCGGCTGTGTTGGCAGATTCCTCAAAGGGGACGTACTACCTTGCGGAAAAAAAGGGAAAAATAATTGGCTCGCTGCTCACAACTTTTGAATGGAGCGACTGGCGAAACGGCACAATATTGTGGATCCAGTCGGTTTATATTTTGCCTGAATTCAGAAGAAAAGGTGTGTACAGCAATATGTACACACACATTAAAAACCTGGTACTGAAAGATGAGAACCTCAACGGTATCAGGCTTTACGCCGATAAAGACAACGAAATTGCACATAAAACCTATCGTAAACTGGGAATGAACCCGGATCATTACGTAACGTTTGAATGGTTAAAATAAAAAGATTCATTTTGAACCTTACATTACAAAGATTAATCGATGAGGGAGAGCACCAGCAGCAGGATTTTAAATACTGCATAAATGATTCAAAAAAAATTGCAAAATCGCTGGTTGCCTTTGCCAATACCGATGGAGGCCGTTTACTCATTGGGGTAAAGGATAATGGCAAAATTGTAGGAATCAGTACCGACGAAGAATTTTACATGGTGGAGTCGGCCGCCAAAATTTTCAGCAATCCTCCCATTCAATTTTTCACCAAACAATGGCATTCCGAAGGGAAAACCGTGCTCGAAATATCGGTAAATTCCAGCAGTGAGCGCCCGCATTATGCAAAAGACAGCTCCGGAAAATGGCTGGCCTATATCCGCAAAGATGACGAAAACATACTGGCCCATAAAATTCAGTTAATGGTGTGGGAAAAACAAAAAAGCCCGAAAGGCATCTGCTTTTCCTACTCCGACGACGAAAAATTTCTCATCAACTACCTGCAGGAAAATAAAAACATCACTTTCTCAAAATTTATGCGCCTGGCCCAGATTTCCAGAAAAAAAGCGCAGGAAATTTTAAGCAACTTTGTAATAATGGATATCATAAAAATGAACACTTCACTGGAAGGCACCTGTTTTTACCTGAATGAAGATTTCGATAAAACAGAGCTGCAAAAATTCAATTAAAAAAGGAGCACCATTAACGATACTCCTTTTATCTTATCCATTTTGAAATATTACTTTAAAGTGAAATTAAAACTTTATTAATCTTTTACCGATTTTTAACTGTGTACAAAAATATTCTGTTTATTTTTATCGATTCAAAATAAAGAATAATGAATATGTTACGAAAATCAATGATTTTAATGATTGCACTGGCCTTAAGTGTAATTTCTGTTGCTCAGAATGATTACCTGGATGCACAGGCAGAAAATGATGAAAAAATTTATAAAGGAGGCGAATCGTACGAAGTAAAAACTTTCCCTCAAAAATTTAAAAAAGGTGATCCCAAAAATATCATTCTGCTTATTGCGGACGGAATGGGTGTTGTTCAGCTTCATGCAGGATTGACGGCAAACAGGGGCCGGTTATTTATCGAAAACCTCAAATACATGGGGCTCACCAAAACACATTCGTCAGATAATTACAACACTGATTCTGCTGCCGCCGGAACGGCCATTTCAACCGGCACAAAAACTTATGGAGGTGCAATTGCGGTTGATACCAACAAGCAACCCCTTAAAACCATTTTGGAAGAAGCTGAAGAAAAAGAACTGGCAACCGGCCTGGTTTCCACTTCGTCCATAACCCACGCCACTCCTGCTTCATTCATCGCCCACCAGGAGAGCCGAAATATGTATGAAGAAATTGCAGCCGATTTCCTGAAAACAGATATCGACGTTTTTATTGGCGGCGGATACAATCATTTTACCGAACGTGAAGATGGCCGTAACCTGGCAAACGAACTCAGGCAAAAAGGCTATACTGTTGAACAGGATTTGAATAAGATAAAAAAAGTAAAAAAAGGAAAACTGGCAGGTTTAACAGCCCCGGAACATAACGGAAGGCTCGACGAAAGAGGAGATATGCTGCCCGTTTCAACCAAAACAGCCATCAATATTTTAAGCAACAATAAAAAAGGATTTTTCCTGATGGTTGAAGGTTCACAAATTGACTGGGGTGGCCACGCGGGCAGCTCCAATTATATTGTGGAAGACATGCTCGACTTTGACCGGACAGTTGGAGTGGCGCTTGAATTTGCAGCTAAAAACAAAGAAACACTTGTTATAGTTGCTTCCGATCATGAAACCGGAGGAATGACAATTCTTAACGGGGATTATGAAAACGGCACTTTACAAGGCGAGTTTTCTACCGGAGGCCACACAGGTGTGATGGTACCCATTTTTGCTTACGGACCCGGCGCCAAAGAATTTTTAGGAATTATGGACAACACGGATATTTATACAAAAATGAAAAAATTAATTATTGAGAATTAGTTTTTCATCCCGTTTATGAAAAAGCCGGAATCAGCATTAAAAGTGTGGTTCCGGCCTTTTTATTGTTTTTCAGATAAGTTTTTCTATTTTTCGGCTTTCTTTTAAATTTCTATTCTATGAATGAGGCTTTGGAAGTGCTCGACAACATTCGGCTGAATTTCTCTCCAACCGGGCTTTTAGCATTAAATATCGTCATTGCATTTGTGATGTTTGGCGTTGCTCTCAACATCAAATGGCAACATTTTAAAGATGTTATACTGAAACCCAAATCTGCAATTGTTGGGGTTATTTCGCAATTTCTTCTGTTGCCGTTCATCACATTTTTATTTGTAATTATTCTGAATCCAACACCTACCGTGGCGTTGGGTATGATTCTGATTGCCTCCTGCCCCGGCGGAAATATCTCGAATTTTATGAGCTCCGTGGCCAAAGGAAATGTAGCACTTTCGGTTAGTTTAACTGCTGTGGCTACTTTGGCAGCTACGTTTATGACGCCGCTTAATTTTGCCGTGTGGGGAAAAATGTACCTCAATCATTACAATGCTTCGGGTGTGGGCAGCTACCTTGTCCCCATCGAAATTGATTTTATGCAGATGGTTCAAACCGTAATAATCCTGCTGGGATTGCCTGTAATTGCCGGTTTGCTGTTTTCGCAGTACCTGCCAAAACTGACTCAGAAAATCAAAAAGCCGATGAAACAAGCTTCGATTCTTGTTTTTATTGCTTTTGTAATTGTACTACTTTCAGCCAATTTTAACCATTTCATCCGTTTTATACACCTTATTTTTCTGATTGTTCTTCTACACAATGCACTGGCGCTGCTAACCGGCTTCTCAGTTGGATCGATTGCACGATTATCCCGCATCGACCGGAGAACAATTACGCTGGAGACAGGCATTCAGAATTCAGGCCTTGCCCTGGTGCTTATGTTCAACCCCAAAATTTTTCCACCCGAACTTGAACTGGGAGGAATGACCTTTATTGCTGCCTGGTGGGGTGTGTGGCACATCGTCAGCGGACTGGCAATTTCGGGAATCTGGTCGAAAAAACCGTTATACCAACCTGCGATGCAATGAAATACGAAAAATGGTCTCTTGGCTACTGGTTTCTGAAGCAGTACATTAAGCTTGCCGACTGGCTTATTCACAAAAAAATAATCATCAACGGGAAAAATAAAATCCCGAAAAATAAACCCATTGTATTTGCACCCAACCACCAGAATGCGCTGAGCGATCCGATGGCGGTTCTTTTACACACCCGTTTTCAGCCGGTTTGGCTGGGCCGGGCCGACATGTTTGGAAAATCAAAAGCAATTGATGCCATTTTGCGGTTTCTGAAAATTATGCCGGTTTACCGCCTTCGCGACGGGAAAGAAAACCTCGATAAAAACGAACAAACATTTTCAGATTCAATAAAAGTGCTCAAAAATAATTCTGCCCTGGCACTTTTCCCTGAAGCAGCTCATTCAGCCAAAAGGCAAATGCTGGCCCACAAAAAAGCGGTACCGCGAATTGTTTTTATGGCCGAAGAAAAAACGGATAAGCAGCTCGATATCCAGATCATTCCCACCGGGATTTATTACAGCCATTACTGGAAATTTAACCG
>CAYUBV010000017.1:0-2160 GCA_964443035.1 uncultured Tangfeifania sp. | reverse complement strand
AAATCAGAAAACTAAAACTCAGAAGCTGGCTGATTACCAACCAACAGAATCATCTTTCACGGCTTTTGGTAAATCTGATTTTGCTGATAATTGGCTTTCCTTTGTTTTTGTACGGCTTCATTTTTAATGCGCTGCCTTTCTTTTTAACAGACCAGCTCGTTCGCCGGAAAGTGAAAGATGTTTCTTTTTGGAGCACCTTTTTCCTGGGAGCAGGAATAATTCTTTTTCCGGGATTTTACCTTCTCCAATTAATAACTGTTTCGTGGTTAATTACGGGTTGGTGGATCGGGTTACTGGTACTGGTAAGCTGGCCGTTTGCCGGGAAACTGGCTTTTAAAGGATTTATACTATTCAGGAAAACTGTTGGCAGAGGCAGGGTTCTGAAATTAAAATGGTTTAAACCGGCTGTTTACAAACAATTACACAAAGAGAAAGAGCAGTTGTTTCAGCAACTGGACCGGCTCGTATAAAATTTACCTTCTTCCTTTTTTCGATCGTTTCTGCCGCGTTTTTGTCCGCTTAAACTTGTCATTGTATGATTTTTTTGCTCCCTGCCATTTCTTTTTCTGATGAAAGGCGCCCTGGTAGGTTGGGTCGTCAATTTTTCGCTGCCGGTCGATTTCCCGTAATTGTTGCTGGCGTTCCTCAAAATCATTTTCAACAACTTCAATGCCTTCAGGTAATTCCTGCAACGGAATCTCCATTCGAATCAGCTCCTCAATTTTTTTCCAGTGCCACTCTTCAGATGGATCGATAAGAGTTATTGCGTCGCCCAGGTTACCGGCCCGTGCAGTGCGGCCAATCCGGTGTACATAATTTTCGTAATCGGGCGGAACATCAAAATTAATAACATGGCTTACCTGGCTGGCATCCATTCCGCGGGCCGAAACGTCGGTGGTAATTAAAATGCGAACTTCTCCTCTTTTAAACGCCTGAATAGCATTGATGCGCGTACTTTGGGCTTTGTTCGAATGTAAAATCCGGATTTCGCCTTCAGTCTTTCGTTTAACGACTTTATACACTCCATCGGCGTGTTCCTTGGTTTTTACAAAAATGATAATCCGCGAAAAAAATTCTTCGTCCGAAAGCAAATGTTCCAACAGGTTCAACTTTGTGCGGTAATTGGGAACTTTGTAGGCTATTTGCTTCACCTGTTCAACAGGCGTGGCAGAGGGCGAAACTTCGAGCTTTTCATAAAAATCGAGAAACTCCTCCACCAGTTTTTCAACATTTTCAGAAAAAGTTGCAGAGAACAGCAGGTTCTGACGTTTGGCTGGCAAAATTTCGAAGAGTTGCCGGAGCTGGGGCATAAATCCCAAATCGAGCATCCGATCGGCTTCGTCGATTACCAGGTACTTCACCTTTTTAAGCGACAGCACGCCATTGTTGTACAAATCGCGCAGCCGGCCAGGTGTAGCAACCAAAACATCAATTCCGGGTTTCATTAGTTCAGCATGTTTGGTCCAGCCAATACCTCCGTAAACCGCGGCATGACGCAATTCCGATCGGGTGGTGAGCTCGGCCACATCTTCGCCCACCTGAATGGACAACTCACGCGTGGGAACCAGAATCACCGCCCGCGGATCATTTCCTTCCGGTTTGCGCAATTTGGTGAGCAGCGGTAAAAGATATGCCGCCGTTTTACCGGTACCGGTTTGGGCAACTCCCACCACATTTGCTCCCGAATTGATTTTCGGAATAGCCTGTTGCTGAATGGGCGTCGGCTCTTTAAAACCGATATCGTCCAGCGACGTCAATATCGACTTGGCAATTTTAAGCTCTTCGAATGTTTTCTTCATGCTGCAAAAATAGGAAATCCTGCCTGAAAGTAATTCCATTTAAATCTGGTTTAATTTTTATCTTTAGCCCAGAATTCAAATTATGCTAAATTTGACCGCTTAAAATCTTTAATTGATGAAGAGAGAAAATAAAAAGGAAATTCGGGAAAAAATTTTAAAGGGTCTTGAAATGTATCAGGAAAAATTAATTGAAACAAAAAAGGCCTGAAACCTTGAATTGGTTGTTTTAGACGCCGAAGAGTTGTACGCATTCCCGCACGCGAACTTTACCCCACTAAAACAAAATTATCCCTCTCTAAATTCCGATTAAGTGATACTTTCAAAATGTTTTAATTCGTATTAGGCTTAACTTATGAAAACA
>CAYUBV010000016.1:0-20886 GCA_964443035.1 uncultured Tangfeifania sp. | reverse complement strand
GGTGTCATTTCCCGCGAAGCGATCACTTTGTGAGAATCCCGGTATTCCGGGTGAGCCCGCCTGACCGGACGGGCAGCAAATCTCTGAATTGGAAACAGATTTCTCCTCCCGCCGGCTGGCGGGTCGAAATGACAGTTGCCGGTTTTGTCATCACCTCATTATGCCCATTCTAAAAATGAGTGAAAACTCGAAATGACAAGAAGAAAAGGCGAATAGGAAACTCAGGTGGAGAACTCGCTTTAGGAAGCCTACCGGATAATCAATAATTTTTTAAACTAATAAATGATTTTTAATGTTCTTCCATTAAGAAGGAGTTCGCTTGTATAAATTTTCTGATTTGTCTCCTTACGACTTCTGTAGGTACACATTGTAAGCGAATTACTTCCTGAATTATTCATTCAAAAAAAAACCAATATGGAAAAAGACAAAAGAAATCCAACAACAACTGATGCCGGCCGACCGGTAGCCAGCGATGAACATTCTCTGACCGTAGGACCTGATGGTCCGGTTCTTCTTCAGGATCATTATCTGATGGAACAGATGGCGAACTTCAACCGCGAGCGGATTCCGGAGCGCCAGCCGCATGCAAAAGGATCCGGTGCTTTTGGCCATTTCGAAGTTACCAAAGACATGAGTGCCTATACCAAAGCGGCTGTTTTCCAGCCGGGTATTAAAACCGATACCCTCATCCGGTTTTCAACCGTTGCCGGCGAACGCGGCAGCCCCGACACGTGGCGCGATCCGCGTGGTTTTGCGTTAAAATTCTATACCAGCGAAGGAAATTACGATTTGGTGGGAAACAACACCCCGATTTTCTTTGTGCGCGATCCCATGAAATTCCAGCATTTTATTCGTTCGCAAAAACGCCGTGCCGACAACGGTTTGCGCGATCATGACATGCAGTGGGATTTCTGGACATTATCACCCGAGTCGGCACACATGGTAACCTGGCTGATGGGCGATCGCGGAATTCCCAAAACCTGGCGGCACATGAACGGCTACGGAAGCCACACGTTTATGTGGGTAAATAAAGATGACGAACGTTTCTGGGTGAAATACCATTTCAAAACCGATCAGGGAATCGATTTCCTTACTCAGGAAGAAGCCGACCGGATTGCCGGCGAAGATGCCGACTATCATCGCAGGGATCTATTCAACACCATTAAAAACGGCGATTACCCGAGCTGGACATTGAAAGTGCAGATAATGCCGTTTGAAGAAGCGGAAAAGTATCGTTTCAATCCTTTCGATCTGACAAAAGTCTGGCCACACGGCGATTATCCGTTGCAGGAATTAGGCCGTTTGACGCTTACGCGCAATCCCACCGATTTTCATACAGAAATTGAGCAGGCAGCTTTTGAACCAAACAGTTTCGTTCCCGGAATTGGTCCGAGCCCCGATAAAATGTTGCTGGGCCGGCTGTTTGCTTATGCCGATGCGCACCGTTCACGACTGGGTGTGAACTACAAACAGATTCCGGTAAATCGTCCGAAGTGCCCGGTGCACAGTTACAGCAAAGACGGGGCCATGCGAATTGATAATGTTACCGACCCGGTTTATGCTCCCAATTCAAAAGGCGGCCCGCAGGCTGATGGTGAAAAATACCCCGAAAAAGAGGTGTGGAATGCCAGTGGTGAATTTGTTCGCTCGGCATATTCCCTTCGCGAAGACGATGACGACTGGGGACAGGCCGGAACAATGGTGCGCGAAGTTTTGGATGACGCAGCACGTGACCGGCTGGTTTCAAATGTTGTCGGCCACCTGAAAGAAGATGTCACCGAACCGGTGCTTGAGCGCGCGTTTGAATACTGGCGAAATATCGATAAGGAAATTGGCGACCGAATTGCCAAAGGCGTAAAAGGGGAATAAAATTCCGGTATTTCATATCTGAAAATAAAGAACCTCTTTTGATTGGTTTTAACTGATGCGAAGGAGGTTCTTCTTTTACAGCCTGTTATTTACCACGTTATTGTAAATCGATCCGAACTGAATACGAATTCCTGCTCCTGCATAAACTTCGAAGGTTGATGGCAACTGCACATTGTTCAGCAAAATATCTTCCAGATCGAAATCTCCTTTTGGAAGGTAAATCTGGTCGTGGATGTTTTGCACCCTGAAATCGAAATTAACAGAGAAACCCCTGACAATTCGCACGGATAGTTCCGAATCGAAAGTGATGCGGTTTTTGCTGAAATCGTGCATGAAACTGGTGGCATCCAGTCCGGCTTCAATTTCACCCCAGGTATGCACCAACTGCAAATCGAGCTGCAGCGACTGTTCCCACAGGCTTTCTTCAAATTTTCCGTAGATGGTTTCTTCGTAGTATTTTTTCCATTCGGGCCCAATGTAATAGGCAATGGTAAATACTTTCCGGTCGGAAATATCCCACGGGAAAATATTGTATTCGAATGCAGGTTTAAGAGAAATGGAATAAACGGTGTTGCGGTAGTTGCTGTTGTAATAACTTGCAAAAGTTCCTGCCGACCAGCGCGATGTAATGCTTTTTACTACGCTGGAGGTAATGTAGTTGGTAATGTTTTCCGACCGGTAAGTTTCTCCGTTGCTAATGTATTCACGTGTTCGTACCCGCATGCTGGCATAATTCCTGATTCTCCAGTTTTCAGTTACTTTGTCGCCACGTAACCGGTAGGAATAATTGAAACTTTTGCGGCTTTCTTCCAAATCGATATTTCCGTTGAAATCTCCTCTGAATGTCCAGTTGCGCCAGGGATCAACTGCTGAAATTATTTCTTTTTTCTCTTCTCCGTTAAATTTAACCGATAATTTTCCCTGCAGTTCTGACTGGTTGGCATAAGGCATTAAGCCAAGTGTCATGGTTTCGGTAATTTTTTCGCGCACTTCTTCCTGTGTATCGCCGGGAGTGGTGGAACAGGTTAACGTGTAATCGCTTAAATTTTCGTAGGTCACGTTGTTATACATGAATGAGTAAACACGGCCTCCGCCGCCGTTTATGCGTTGGCTAATAATAATATGCACATCGGAGGCAGCCGGATCATTCACAAAATCGACAAATTTCATTTGCCGGCGCATGTAATCGAAATCAAGCCTTATTCCTTCGACAAATACTTTGGGCTTACTTTCTTTTTTTCCGTAAAAGCTGCGTATTTCGTTGGGCAGTTCCAAATAAGTGCCTCCTGCAAAAAGAGCGGAGGTTCCTAAAAAAATAAATAATGCTGTAAGTTGTAATATCCTGAAATTCTTCATCTAATATACTTGCCTGATTCTATTATTGTAATTTCTACAAAGTTGAATAAAAAACCGGGCAAATGCCTAACAAAAATCGTGCAAAACTTAAATGTTCATTATCATTTAAGATGGATGGTTATTTTTGTGCTGAAAACATTTTCATTTCACTTAAACATGAAAAAAGCTGCCTGGAAAATTCCGGACAGCTTTTTTTGAAATATCTTTTTGCGAAATATTAATAGAATTTCGATCTGTTGTCTTCAACTTCGGTCAATTCGCGGTGTGCTTCGTATGCCTGCGAAGTGGCTCTGGATGTAAGGTTTTGGGCCAGGCGCATCTGCTCACTTTCCACGTCCTGGTCGGTTCCGCGGTTAACAGAAGTAACTTCAACTATAAACACTCCGTTTGTGCCGGCAACCGGCTGCGAAATCTGATCGGGTTCAAGGGTCCAGGCTGTACCGATTACTGCAGGCTCCATACCGGCACCCGGAATTTGAATGGAATTGAAATTGATATTGCTGGCGTTTCTGATTTCAGTATCCAGTTCAGCAGCAATGGCATCCAGTTCTGTTTTTCCTTCCATGGCCGTGCGTGCTTTTTCTTTTAGCAATTCGGTTTTCTTTTCCCTGATAACAGTCAGTTCAACACGGTCTCTGACTTCTTCAAATGAAGCAACTCCTTCATCGGTAGCTGCTGCAAGTGTGGCAATTACAAAGTCGTCGCCCAGGTCGAAAATAGTGGAACCCTGCGGGTCTTCCAGCAAATTGCCAACTTTGGTTTCATAAGCAGCACGGACAAGTGGTCGTGCATTTTCAAGGCCTTCAATGTTGCGTTGATTTTCGTCGACTGTTACAACACGTTTATTCAGATTTTGCTCTGCAACGGCTGCATCAAAATCTTCTTTGCTGGTGTTGTCGCCGGCAAACTCACTGGCTTCGGAATACACATTCTGGTAAGTTTGCGTACTTGGAACCACATTTCTGACAAGGTATGCAATTTGTACCTGTGGCACCATCCGGCCTTTGTCAGTAGTTTGGATTATATGAATGCCAAATTGTGAAGTTGCGATTGAAACTTCGTTTACATCGTTGCTGAATGCTGCCTGTTCAAACGGCTGCACCATCATGCCTCTTCCGAACCATCCGAGGTCGCCACCCTGAATTGCTGAACCCTGGTCAGTAGAATATTCACGGGCAAGTTCACCAAAATCGCTGCCGTCTTCGATGGCAGTTTTCAGGCTGTCGGCCAGGGCCTGTTTTTCAACCAATTCCTCCTGGGTATTTACCTGCAATAAAATATGACGGGCTTCCACTGAATCGGGCATCATTTCTTTGGCGTGCAATTTTGCCAGTTTGTAGGCTTCGTTTTCGAAATAAGGTCCAAAAATAGCGCCCACTTCGGCATCGGTTTCAAACACCCACGCATTAATATCCTGGGGCAACTCGCCTTCTTTGTACCATGTGGGGTCGAATCCTTCATCTGAATTGGAATTTACAAATGCTACATTGTCTTCGGCATCTGCAAAATCGGAAACTGCGTCATTGATCCACAGTTCAGCATCGTCATAATCAGCTTCCGATGGTTCAACATGGAAAGTGATGTATTCTATTCTGCGTGATTTCTCAGTTTCGTAATTTTCTTTATTCTCATTGTAATAATCCCTGAGATCATTATCGGTTACTTCTACCTGATCGTCGGCAACAGAAGTGAGGGGCAACTGAATGTAATCGAAATTAACCTGTTTGTTTTTTTGTTCCAGGCTTTGCTGTGCCTCGGTTGATGTAATATACAAGCCTTTGCCAACCAAATTGTTGTATTTGGTTTGAATGCGTTCCTGCACAATCTGATCTTCGAGGTACAACCAGTAATCGCGCTGTTCGGGAGCAACTCCGGTTTCAAGGTTTTTCAGGAAATTCACAATTGCACTGCGGTCTACCTGACCGGTATTCGGGTCTCTGAAAAGTTGCTGCACAATCGGGTGCAGGTTTTGTCCCTGCAGCATATCGAATAACTCATCGGAGCTAACTGTGACACCCAGGTCTTCATAAACATCCGACATGATAATGTTGCGAACCGTGTTTTGCCATGTTTGCTCGCGTACCTCTTCCCAGGTATCTTCGTCCAGTTGGCTTTCCTGGTTGTTCATTCTGTATATTTCGCCAAGCTCTTCAACTTCGCGCTGAAATTCAGGGTATTGGATTGATTCTCCATCTACTTCGCCAACCTCGAGTTGGTCGCGCTGAAAAAGGGAACTTCCTCCCTGGAACATGTCTCCGAGGATAAATGCTGCAAGCGAAATACCGATTACGATTGCAACCAATAATCCTGCTCTTGTTCTAATTGTTTGTAACGTTGCCATTGATTTACAGTTCTTTTATTGCAGATTTTACTTCAATTTTTTCGAGCTACGAAGATAACAATTTTCAAAAGAAACCATGAATATTTATTTTTTTTTGAAGTTTGTTATTTAGCAAGGCTTTTATTTGCTGATTGTCAGATTTTTGTGGGGTTGCTGGATTAATTGGATAGGGCATTCATATTTAGCTTTTTTTGAACGTATTTAAGTATAAAATGTCGATCTTTTAAAATGGGGGTGAGAACAGGTAAATTAAACAACATTTTAAACAATGCTGATTTCTATTTTGTGAATTGCAGTGGAGAAGCTCCGTCATCCTGGTTTGATTTTTCCGGAGACGTTGAAGGTATTTTTGAAGTATCGGAATCTGCTTCTGAGTTTTCTTCCACTTCAATATAGATGGTTCCTTTGGGATTTTTTATCCGCCAGTTGTTAAGCGATTGATCCGACTCAAACCCAATGCCGGTGACAATCTGGTCGGGCCTGATTATTCTTACAAATTCTTCGGTGTAAATTTTTTCGGTTTTTTCTTCCCAAAACAGGTGTTCGGTTTTCAGGGTGTCGCCGTCTAAATTGGTAGCCACCACATTGTTTTTTGCTTCCCACTTATCTTCTTTGGGAAACTGTTTTGCATAGTCGGCCGTAATGCTCGAAATAATATCCTGATTGGCATCATATTTCACCAGTTCAATTCCTTGCGGGAATTCAACAAATGGTTGTCCGTCGTTTTCAAACCTTAAAAGTTTAGGTGCTTTTAGCAAAAATCGTACTTCGCCACTATCGGTAAACAGGGTTTGAAAATTGATTGCTTCCTGCGACGGGAGATTTTCAGATGAACTGAATGCCTTTATTTTTTCGATGTCGTTTTCGCAACCAACCAAAAGAATTGCAGCCCCTGAAACAAGGACTGCAATTCTGAATATTTTTAAAAGATTCTTTATTTTAGAACCTGACTTTTGTTGTCTCATTTATCCAACCTCCAACTTTGTATGATTGGCCTTCTTTTAAATCGCGGAAGAAAGCTTCTTCCTTATTCGGGAAATATTTCCGGTAGTCCCTGGCTTTTTCCCCGGCTTCGACGGCACATTCCTGGTCTGCGCGGGCACGCTCATAATAATCGACAACTACCCAAAAAACGGTTGCTTTTTCGAATTCGTCTCCTTCGTACGTGCGGCTGGCAGCCGTATAAATATCACCAATCAGCATCAGCGCCTGGCAATAATCGGGATTAAGTTTCACTGCCCTTTTGGCGTAATCGCGTGCTTCCTGCAGTGAATTTTCTTTTACAAATATGAAATAAGCATATTCGTAATAGTATTTTGCAAGCAATTCATCGTCGGTTTCCTGCTCCATTGCCTGCTCGTAATAATTAATTGCTCTTTCGGTATCGTCGCGCTGAACAAACCTGCGGGCCATGTTAAAGGCTGCTTCAGCCGAAGGCTCCAGGTCATACAACTGTTCGGTGGCCTGGGCAAATAAACCGCTCTCTTCACAACCGGCATTTCCTAACCGGCGCAACATTCCTTTCACAAATTCTGCATCGTTCTTATTTTCTTCATACTGCGGGGTAAAAATATTTACCAGTGCTTCGCAGTCGGCAGCACCTGAAGCGCCAAAGATTTCTTCGATGTATGCCTTAACTTTATCGGCATTTTCAATATCGTTTTGTTCTTCAGCCTCCGCAGTGTATGTATTCAGCAATGAGTTTGCCTTGTCGTAATTTTTCACCACTGTTTCTTTTGGCAGCTCATCGAGTTTGAACAATGAGCGGGTGGTTTGCATCAGCAGTACAAAAATGGGCAGCTCGGTTTCTTCCTGCTGCAACTCTATTGACTGATTTATCCAGTCGTAGCCTTTTTTCAGGGTTTCTTTCAATGCATCGCCTTGAGGCGGATTTTCGGCATTCAGTTTATATTCAAGAAAAGCAGTAGCTTTTCTTCCAAGAACATACCCTTCTTCGTTAAAATATTTGATACGCTGATCATAAATCTTCATCAACTGGTCGATGTATTTATCTCTTTCCTCTTGTGTTTCTGCATTTTCTATAAGATCATTATGCATTTTTGCTCCCTGGATATAGATATTTTTGGTTGATTTTGGATATTTTGTAAATACAGTTTTCCAGTGCGGCATAGCCGATTCCCAGTTGTCCTGTTTGTAGAATTCGGTAAAAAGCGAGAGGCTGTTCATAAAATCCCTGTCCTGTTCTCTGATGAGTTCTTCGGCCGATTTTAGCACCACGTCGCCACTCACCTCGCCGCCCTCTCCCGAAGGAATTTCACCGGTAAATGCAAAGTCGAATACATTGCCCTCTTTTTCGTCAATGTCGTCGAGTTTTTTGGTTTCGCTGACATAAGTGAATTTGAGCCACTTTGTTTTTTCGTGGGCTTCCACTTCATATTTTCCATCGAAACTTGTCATCATTGAACCGCCGCGGTGTGCTTCAACGGTAATTCCGGCGGCGGGTTCACCGTCGCGGTAAACCGTGCCTTTAATAACTCTTTGCGCCTGCAGTGTCGATGCTGCAGTTATAACAACTGCGGCAACGAGGAGTGTTATGCGTAATAAAGCTTTCATAGTTTTATTCTTTTTTTTGTTATCAATTCTAATCAAATCTTCTCTGAATGAACCATAAATCGTAAAGATTTACACTTAAATTAATCTTTGCATAATTTTCAAGAACCAGGTTGTGTTGTTTCGTTCCTCTTTTTCCTAATTCTGCTGAAATATTTATGGTTGAATTGGAACGATAAATCGGTAGTCCAACTCCAAAACTTATGCCAAAATCATTAATTTGCTGATTATTAAGCATGAGATATGATTTTTCATATTTGAGTCCGGCACGATAAGCTATCCTGTTAAGGTAACTTCGGATAGAAAACCGGTCGGGAATCCACTCAGCACCGAGCGCGAATTTATTCAAATCAGTTAAAATCGGGTTAACCGATCCGAAAAATTTAGCATCAGACCATGCCTGGTGATAATAATCGAGATTAACCTCGAGGATATTTTCCTGAACATACGAGACTCCGAAGCCAAAACTCAGGGGAAGTTGTATGTTGCTTTTTTCCTCGCTTTGGAAATTTAGTGTATCGCGGTCGGTGTTGGTACTTGAGCCTACGGTATAGGTGAGGACCTTACTGTTCATTTCGGAATAAAACCCGGTGAATTTCGGCTGGTTTTCAAGTACTGCCCCCACAACAATGTGTTTGTCTTCTTTTAACGGCAATGTAGCCTGTACCCCAAAATTGAGGTTGAAGTCGCGCAGCCTTAAAGCGTCGTATTTCTGGATGCTGTAATAATCGCGGTATTCCAGGAAAAATACTTCGGCATTCCGGTTCAGTGTTCCGAACATATAATTCAGGTTTGCCCCAACCGAAATATTGGGAACAGGTTGTACTGCCAGGCCCCAATAAGCCCTTGAGAGCGATCCTTCGCCAAAGTAGTTGTATTGAACATCGCCCGCATTGGGCACAGTTTCATTAACCTGTACATTGTAGCCAACATCAGAATAGGGTGTTAATCCCATGCTTGTGGCCATCCAGTTGGTTATCTGAAAATTCATTGCAAAATACCTGAAATTGATATCGTTGGCATTCATGGTGGCAACATCGTTGCTGAATTGCGAAAACTTGCCGAACACACCGAATTCAAACAGAAATGAAAGTGAATCCACCGAGGTGTAGGAAGCCGGATTGGCCATGTTTATCTGCTGGTTATTCCGGCTGGCAAATGAGGCACCTCCCATTGCCGTTGTTCTTCCGAAACTGTATGGCTGAAGATCGCCCAAACCAAACCGTGAATACGGTGAAGTAGTGTTGTTATTAAACTGTGCAAACAATAAAGCCGGAAACAATAGTAACCCGGCCAGTAAACTTACTCTGCTAATTCTCCCCATTATGTTCTAATATGCGGTTTAACCCTAAGGCTGTTAAATTGAAATGTACAAAGAAAGAATTTTTTAATTTCTTATCAAAAAAATTGGCATCCCCTCCGGTAATAATAACTTTTAAATTATTATAAAATTCCTTAAATGTTTCTATTGCTTTATCTGTCTCAAATACAATGCCATGCTGAACGCCTGCCCGGATGGCCTCTTCGGTTGTTTTTCCGAAAAGATCATTAAAATCATTTTTTTGAACCAGCGGCAACCTTCCGGTAAATTGATTCAACGCTTTAAAACGCATTTCGAGCCCGGGTGAAATATTACCTCCGAGGTATTGTCCTTTTTCATTTATAATGTCGAAAGTAATGGCTGTTCCTGCATCGATGACCAGTACATTTGTGTTGGGGTACAAATCGAAAGCGCCCACAACTGCAGCAATCCGGTCTTTCCCCAGCGTTTCTTTTGTGTGGTACAGGTTTTCGATGGGCAATGGTGTTTCAGCATCCAACTCGATAAAAGTTTCGAAGCCGGAGGCCAGGTAGTTTTTTAATTCCGGGGAAATATCTTTTACAGTTGAAAGAATTGCCTGGTTCAGCGAGGGATGCTCATTTTTCAGCATTTGAATATTTTCCGGAGTTATTTCATCGAGCGGAATGGTAAATAGTACATCCCCCCTGTTAAAAACCGAGAGCTTTATCCGTGAATTTCCTATGTCGATTACCAGGTTCATACTAATCGATTATTCGCTGACTGATGTCGAGCGCCTTTACCGAGTGGGTAAGTGCCCCGATTGAAATATAGTCGACACCGGTGGCAGCCACTTTCCGGATGCGTTCCATTGT
Organism: uncultured Tangfeifania sp.; assembly: GCA_964443035.1. Lineage (GTDB taxonomy): Bacteria > Bacteroidota > Bacteroidia > Bacteroidales > Prolixibacteraceae > Tangfeifania. The sequence goes on along the minus strand of CAYUBV010000016.1, from coordinate 10,595 downwards.
CATGTTTCCGGAGGCTTCTGTTTTTGCACGGCCATTGATTCGTTCCACCGCCTCTTTCATCATTTCGGAACTCATATTGTCGAGCATTATAATGTCTGCTCCGGCATCGAGCGCTTCCTGAACCTGTTCGGGGGTGGTTGTTTCAACTTCAATTTTTATGTCTTTCGGAATTTTGGAGCGGATAGCTTTTACAGCTTCCTGAATACCGCCGGCCACTTTGATGTGGTTGTCTTTAATCATCACCATATCGTACAAACCGAAACGATGATTGGATGCACCGCCCGTTCTTACGGCATATTTATCGAGGTAGCGGTAACCGGGCAATGTTTTCCGGGTGTCCAGAATTTCAACATTGTAACCTTCCACTTCTTTCATGCATTTTGCTGCATAGGTGGCAATTCCCGATAGGCGTTGTAAAAAATTCAGGGCTTTTCGTTCTCCGGTGAGCAAAGCGCGGTAGCTTCCGTTGAATTCCACAATTACATCGCCTGGTTTTACTTTGCTGCCATCGGGTAATTTTACATTCCATTCAATATTGCTGTCAAATTTTTTGAACACCATTTCGGCTACCGGTAAACCGGCAACTATTCCTTCTTCTTTGGCAACCAGCACAGCAGTCTTTGCTGAACCGGGCAGTACCAGGTTGTTGGTGGTAATGTCACCCTCCCCAATGTCTTCGGCATAAGCAAGTTCGAACAATGCTTCTGCCGATTTTAAAACTTTTTCGTCCATCATGTTTACTAATCTCTTACAGCTTCAAATATGGTATTTTTATTTTTTTGCTGAACAATATGTACCCTTAACTCCGGTTTTACTTCCGGGAAATCACTGCGGATATGTCCGCCGCGGCTTTCTTCTCTTTTTAATGCAGCATTGGCAATTAACCCGCAAATGGTAGCACTGTTCTTAATTTTCAGCAAATTGTATTCATTTTTAAAATTGCTGAATTTTTTTGCAATTCCGCTGAACTTTTCCCTTGCTAGTTCAATGCCTTCTGCTATTCTTACAATTCCCAGGTTTTTCGCCATGAGCGAAGCAATTTCATTCTGATACTGCAGGAACAGGTTTTCATTCTGACTGCTTATAACCAGCGGCTCTAATTCAGGAAACTCTGCCGGTGGCCGGCTCATTTTTGCAGCATTGTCGCTGGCACGTTTCCCGAACACCAGGCATTCGAGCAGCGAATTGCTGGCCAGCCGGTTGGCTCCCATAACTCCGGTTGATGCTGCCTCGCCGCAGGCAAACAAACCTTTTACGCTGGTCTCCGCCTGAAGGTTTGTACGGATACCTCCCACCATGTAATGCGCTGCCGGAGCAACCGGAAGTAGTTCTTTGGTGAGGTCAAACCCGAGCTCTTTCAGATGTTTGTGAATGTTTGAAAAGCGGGTTTTTATTTTTTCAGAATCGAGGTGTTTCAGCGAAAGGTAAATACAGTCGCTGTCCGATTCATTTATCTGTTTAAAAATATTGTAAGCTACCACATCGCGGGGGGCCAGTTCTGCCAGCGGATGAATGTCTTTCATAAACCGCTCGCCTTTTTTGTTGAGCAGCCATGCTCCTTCGCCACGCACGGCTTCGCTAATCAGGTAGGCTTCCCTGCCGGGCACATACAATGCCGATGGATGGAACTGGATAAATTCGATGTCGGCAATATTGGCGCCGGCTTCGTATGCAAGGGCAATTCCGTCGCCGGTGGCAGTGTGCGGGTTGGTCGATCGGGTAAAAAGCCGCGATAATCCGCCGGTGGCAAGTATTACCGCTTTGGTTTTGAAAATGAAATTTTTCCCGGTTTTAAAATCAATGGCCTGCACTCCTGTAACCCGGTTGTTTTCTTTCAGCAGTTTTACAGCCGTAGTGTATTCAAACGGCTTCACCGTTTTTTGTTCTTTTACCTTTTTCAGAATAAACCCGGTTAGTTCCTTTCCGGTGGCATCGCCACCTGCGTGAAGTATGCGTCGTTTGCTGTGTCCGCCTTCCAGTCCCAGTACAAATTTCCCGTTTTTTTTGTCGAAAGGCATGCCCATTTCAATAATTTCTTTTACCCTTTCCCGCCCTTCAGTTACAAGTATTTCCACGGCATCTTTGTCGCACAAACCACGTCCGGCAGTTAAAGTATCTTCGAGATGAAGTTCCGGGGAATCGTCCGGTTCAACAGCCGCGGCAATTCCACCCTGGGCATAATATGAATTGCTGGTATCGAGTTCGGATTTGGTAATGACGGCCACTGAGCCATACTTTGATGAATAATAGGCAGAAGTAAGACCGGCCAATCCGCTCCCGATTATAACTGTATCGAATTCAAATATTTGCATGGAATTTTTTTCTCGTGGATGCGCGGCAAAGTTACTATATTCTTTCAGGTAAAATGAAATTCATGAATCCTTTTTCTCTTGCGGAAGGTAATCAGGCCGGACAGGCGAAAATATTTCAATGAGCAAGGCATCTTCAAGTATTTCCACTTCGTGTTCCACATTTTCAGGAATGCTCCATGAATCTCCCGGCTCAGCAAGGTGCCATTTGCCGGCAATTCTGAAATTGAGTTTTCCTGAAAGCAATGTTCCGGTTTGTTCGTACGGATGATTGTGGGCAGGCAGAAAGTGCCCTTTTTTTAGCTTGAATTCACAAAGATTTGTTTTTTCTCCATAAGCCAATGGCCGCATTTCAACACCTTCCATCAGTGTGCGCCATTCAAATCTGGTTTTTTTGACAAACATATTTTTTCATTTTTTTACTGCCGGTAAAAATAACAGAAATCTTTTTCCCGGGATTCCTGTTTTTTTTACTTCCGGTTAAACCTTCGGGATATAATAATGTCGTAGGTTACGAAATTAGTAAAGAATTGTACCAAACTTCAGCGGAATAGTCATATTATTTCCTGAATTTTTTGTTTAACCACAATAATTGTGAATTTTTGCGTGCAATTTTCAGATAACAGATTTCATATTCAACCGTTTGTTGATCTGATTTGTTGTTGTTGGTTATTATATCTGCGAAATTTAAAACATAAGGAATAAGAAAATGAGTTGGAGAAAAATCACCTTTGTAGTTGTGGCTCTCATTGTATTGCTGGGGGGCTCTGCTGCACTTTCAATGTTGTTTGTTTCAATGAAACCGGAACCGCCTCACCGTCCGGATACTGATTTGAAACGTATGGTAAGGGCTGAAACTGTGGAGTATTCCGATATTGTTTCGCCGCTGCTGCGGGAAGGCCGCGTAGTTTCGAGCAGCGAAGTTATGCTCGTTTCCGAGGCGTCGGGGAAAATAGAAAAGGGAGATGCTGTGCTGCGCAAAGGAACTTCTTTTAAAGAAGGCCAGCTTTTGCTAACTATTTATAAAGATGAAGCTGAACTTGCACTAAAAGCACGAACAAGCCAGTTTTTGACAACTATAACAACTTTACTGCCCGATTTGAAAGTTGATTACCCGGATAGTTACGATACATTCTACCGGTTTTTTAACCAGATTGAGATGGACGAAGAATTGCCGGCGCTCCCGGAGATCGATAATGAAAAGCTGAAAATTTTTCTGGCCAGCCGTGGTGTTCTGAGCGAATATTACGGAATCAAACGGGATGAAAAACGCCTGAGCCGGCATACACTTTATGCACCTTTCGACGGAACATTTACCCAGGTAAATTTTGAAGTGGGCGCTTATGTAAACACCGGAGGCCAGATTGCCCGGATGATTCGCACCGACCAGCTCGAAGTGGAGGTGCCGGTTGAAAGCGGACAGAGCAAGTGGATTAAACTGGGCGACCGGGTGAAGGTTTATTCAAGAGGCCACGAAACTGTGCTTCCGGGTGTAGTTGTCAGAAAATCAGATTTTGTTGATTTTGATACCCAGTCGCGCAGCATTTTTGTGCGGGTCAGCAATACTGGTGGAGAAGGTCTGCTGACAGGGGAATATAAGGAAGTTGAGTTCCCCGGCCAGGAAATTCAGCAGGCAATGGTACTTCCGCGAAATGCGGTTTTCAATTCAAACGAAGTTTTTGTAATTGATGACGGCAGGTTGAAAAAAGAGGCAATTGAAATCCTGAAATGGAACGAAACCGACCTTGTTTTTAAAGGCCTCGAAGAAGGCATAAATGTGGTTTCAGAACCACTAATTAACGTGAAAGAAAATACACCGGTCGGTATAATCGGAGAAGAAAATGCCGGTAGGGTCAGTAATAATCAGAACAATCAAAAACCACAGGTAAGCGAATAGATGATTTCGATGCATTTTCAAAATCATAGCGGGATATCAATTCCGCAGTTACCGCAAAATATATTTTATACGTATGAGAAAAGCAGTTGAACTTTTTGTCAGGTTTCCGTTTTATGCCAACCTGATTATAATATTTCTGCTGATTGTTGGCGGGATAAGCTTTTTTTCGATGAAAAAGGCTTTTTTCCCGGAGCGTCCGTCCCGGATGTTGTATGTCAGTGTTTTCTACCCGGGCGCCTCTCCGGTTGAAATGGAAGAGGGGGTTACTGCACGCATCGAAGAAGCTGTGAGGGCCATTCCGGGCATTTACGAAATCACTTCGGTATCCTCCGAAAACAGCGCAAGGGTATCCATTGAAATAATTCCGGGTTACGACATCGACGAGGCTTTAATAGAAGTTAAAAATGCCGTTGACGGGATTTCTTCGTTCCCTTCAGCAGCCGAACGGCCCATTGTTTTTAAACGGCGGACCACCTCGCCGGCAGCCCGGTTAATTATTACCGGCGATGTGGATCTTCTCACCCTTAAATCTTACGCCCAGCAGATTGAAGAAGATTTTCTGGCCTCGGGGCATATCAGTCAGGTTTCCATTTCGGGATATCCGGCACTCGAGATTTCGGTGGAAGCCCGCGAAGATGACCTGCTTCGGTACGGCATTACGTTCGATGAGCTGCAGACAGCCATTTCAATGAACAACCGCGATGTATCCGGCGGGCAGTTGCGCTCGGCCGAAGAAGAAATGCTCATCAGGTTGCGATCGCGCAGTGCCGATCCCAATAAAATCGGCGATATTGTATTACGCGCCAATGCCGACGGCAGCCTGTTGCGAATCCGCGACATTGCTACCGTGAAACGGCAATTTGCCGACACTCCCAATAAAGCGCTCGAACGCGGCAGGCCCATCATCAATGTTATGGTAAATAAACTGATTACCGAAGATTTGACCGATATCGATAATTATATACGTGACTATGTAAAAGATTTTAATGCTACCAATTCCGGGGTAGAACTCCAGATGTCGAGGTCGTTTCTCGAAATACTCGGCAGCCGGCTGGAATTGCTTTATAAAAACGGCGGTACCGGTTTGTTATTGGTTGTGCTCGCCCTCGGGTTAATGCTCAGTACCCGTCTTTCGCTTTGGGTAGCCTGGGGTATTCCGGCTTCGTTCCTGGCCATGTTTATTGTGGCCAATTTGATGGGCATCACCATAAATATGATGTCGCTTTTCGGGATGATCCTGGTAATCGGTATTTTGGTAGATGACGGGATTGTGATCGGCGAAAATATTTTTCAGCATTTTGAAAAAGGAAAGAGCCCCATGCGGGCGGCAGTCGACGGAACCGTGGAAGTAATACCGGCAGTAGTAACCTCGATTACTACGACCATTATAGCTTTTTCGCCGCTGATTTTTATAACCGGACGTATGGAAATGATGTTCGAGATGGCGATGATTGTTATTCTGAGTTTGTTTTTCTCGCTGTTTGAAGCATTTTTTGTGTTGCCGGCCCACCTCGGAAACAAGCGTGTTTTAAATCCCAAAGTATTGCATTCAAGGGCAAAAGGAATTCGAAAATATACCGAACGGTTTTTTAACTGGCTGCGCGATTATGCCTACGACGGCGTGCTGAAACTAACGCTTAAATGGCGGTACATCGTAATAGGCATACCGCTTGCAATGATGGTGATTACCGGCGGATTGATTGGCGGCCAGCTTATACGCACCACTTTCTTTCCGAGAATGGAGTTTGATTCATTCAATATTAACCTGGCCTTTACCCCCGGTTCCGGCGAGCGGCAAACCATGGAATACCTCCAGCGTTTCGACAGTGTGGTTTGGGTGGTTAACAATGAATTGATGGCCGATTACAACGACTCTGTGGATATCATCGAAAACAGCATTATCCAGCTCGGTTCCTCTTTCGACGGGCAGGAAACAGGTGCCCATGCCGGCAGCGTAGATGTTTCTCCGCGTAATTCAGAAGAAACCGGTATCAGTTCGTACGATATTATTCAGCGAATTCGAACCAAAATTGGTCCGGTTCCTGAAGCCGACAAATATACCATAGGGGCGAGAGGCCGGTTTGGAGAGCCGGTGTCAATTGGTTTGCTTTCCAGGAACATAGAAGAGCTGGAACTTGCCCGCGATCATCTGATGGACAGACTTCAGGAACTTCCCCAACTCAAAGATGTTGTGAATACCAATGCACTTGGCAAGCAGGAAATTCTGCTCGAATTAAAACCAAAAGCATACATGCTCGGCTTTAACGAGGTATCTATTGCCAACCAGGTGCGCCAGGGATTTTTTGGCGGACAGGCACAACGCCTGCAGGATGGCCGTGATGAATTGCGCATTTATGTGCGTTACCCTGAAGAGGGGCGCCGGTACATCGGGCAATTGGAACAGATGAAGATTAAAACACCGCAGGGCGATTTCCCGCTTACCGAGCTGGTGACTTACGAACTGAAGCGCGGGCCGGTAAACATCAACCGTTTTAACGGAAGGCGCGAAATCAGGGTGAATGCCGATCTTGTAGACCCCGATGCTTCGGTAACTGAAATTCTCGACCAAATCAGGGCCGAAATTATTCCCGACATGAAAACACTCTATCCCGGGTTGAATATTGAATTCCAGGGGCAGCAAAAGGAAAGCAGCCGGAACATGGCCGATTTGATGTTTCTGTTTCCACTGGCATTTTTGGCCATCATTTTTGTTCTGATGATTAATTTTAAATCGTTCGAACAACCGGTAATTATATTATTCATGGTGCCCATTGCCATTCTCGGTTCGATATGGGGGCACGGAATTCACGACAAGCCGCTTTCGATACTGAGCCTGTGGGGAATTGTCGCCCTTTCGGGTGTAATTGTGAACGATGCAGTGGTGTTTCTGGCCAAATACAATTTACTGATTAAAGAAGGCAATAAGGTAAAATATGCTATACTGGAAGCCGGGAAGTCGAGGCTGCGGCCCATAATACTGACCACGTTGACAACCTCGTTCGGCTTGTTTCCGCTGATTCTCGAAAAGAGTTTCCAGGCGCAGTTTCTTATTCCAATGGCTATTTCGCTGGTTTACGGCGTGGCTTTCGGAACCATGTTTATTCTGCTGTTCTTTCCGTCGCTCATACTTATTCTGAACGATATCAGAAGGGAGTTGCGCCAGCTTTGGACGGGTGAAAAGCTAAAAAGAGAAGAAGTGGAGATTGCCTGGATTCATGCACAGCGCAAAATCGATAACGGGGATAGTAAATCTGAACTTCCGCCGAAAGATGAAAAAAGTGAAAATCAATAACTCGCAACGATTTCAACTATGAAGACATTAACTGTTTTTTTTCTGCTCATTTTTGCCGGGGTTACACTCCAGGCGCAGCAACTGCTGAGCCTGACCGATGCAATTGAACGCGCACTCGAAAATAATTACAGTATTGAAATGACCCGCAATGATGAGCGGGTGGCCGAAATTCAGAACAACTGGGGCACTGCCGGCAGGTATCCCTACATTAGTCTTTCGGCCGGAGACGAGAATTCCTTCAACCTGAATGAAAGTGAAAATTTTGTGACCAACCGGTTTTCCGCCGGCGCCAGTTTAAACTGGACCCTTTTCGATGGTTTCTCTGTAAGAATCAGCAAACAGCGTTTTGAAGAACTGGAACAATTGTCGAAACAAAACACTGTTATTATGGTGGAAAGTACCATTCAGAGTGTGGTGCTGGCCTATTATGCTGTTCTTCTTGAAAAAGAAACCCTGGAGGTGTTCGGCGAGGTGATGGAACTTTCGGAAGACCGCTTCCGGCAGGCCGAACAGCGCCAGGAACTCGGAACGTTTGTTACTTACGATGTGTTGCAGGCACAAAACGCCTATCTTTCCGATCGCTCTTCTTACCTGATTCAGGAGGTGGCCTACAAAAATGCCCTGCGTGATTTGAATTACCTGATGGCCGAAGAGGAGAACGTTTCATGGGAACTGTCCACTGAATTTACGGCCGAGCCCGTTGATTACACACTGCAAAGTTTAAGGGATCAACTGTTTGAAAACAATAAATCGCTCCAAAACCAATACGTTAACCAGCGGTTGCTCGAAAATGCCGTGGCATTGGCAAAAAGTGATTTTTCACCTACTCTGGATTTCAGGGGTGGGGTAACCGGTTCGTCTACCCGTACCGATTTTGCGGAACGGGGTGAGAACTGGTCGAATGCTGCCAACTTTTACGGGAATTTTACGCTGAGTTTTAACCTGTTCAGCGGCGGAAACCGTAAACGGGCGATGCAGATTGCACAAATAGATGAAGAAACCGGAATGATTGAAATTGAAGATATGGAGCACGATCTGTCGAACCGGCTGGCAAATTTGTATGAATTTTACCTCGTGCGGATGGAGCTGCTCGATGTGGCAGAGGAAAACCTCGAGGCTGCCCGGCTGAACCTGCAGATTTCGCGGGAGAAATTTGAATCCGGCGCCATTAATTCATTTAATTACCGCGATGTGCAGCTCATTTATACCAGCGCCGCCCGCCGCCAACTCGAAGCCATTTATGATTTTATAGACACCCACACTGCGCTGCTCCGGATGACCGGAACCATTGTGCAGGAGTATGAGTAGAATGATTTTTGGCGTGAGCTAATGGCCACCCGGCCGCCGGTTCAATTGTGCAGCAGCAAGGTTTAAATGACCGCCGGCAGCGTAAAATAAAACGTACTGCCTAATTCGGGTTCACTTTTGGCCCATATTTTTCCCTCGTGCATTTCGGTAAATTCCTTGCACAGCAGCAATCCCAGGCCGGTTCCCATTTCATTATTGGTGCCCCGGGTGCTGTTGCTCCGGTCGCCCGCAAAGAGACTATCCAGTTCGGCTTTGTCCATTCCGACACCCTGGTCAGTTACTGAAATAACTATTTTATCCTCGTTCTTTTTGGCACGAATGACCAGGCTGCTATTTGGGTGGCTGAATTTTATGCTGTTCGAAATCAGGTTGCGTAAAACCGTACCCACCATCTTTTTATCGGCCTTTACCTTCAAATTGCCCGGTATTTCCTGAATGATACTGATGGATTTCTGATCGGCCAAATCCTCGAAAAGCTGCGTGGTTTCTGAAACAACTTCAGCAAGGCTTAAAACTTCAGGCTGAAATTGTGTGCGCCCGGTTTGCATGCGTGCCCATTCCAGCAGGTTATTCAGCAGCCGAAGCGCCCTTTCCGAAGAGTCGTGAATGTGGATGGCCAGCCTTTCAGATTCGCTCAAATTTTTGTTCTGAATCTGTTCCATCAGAATTTCACTCAGGCCCACAATGTTGCTGAAAGGGGTTCGGAGGTCGTGGCCGATTATCGAAAACAAGCGGTCTTTCATAATGTTGAGCCGGTTGAGGCGCAGCTCGTTTTCCTTCAGTTTCTCAACGGCCTGTTTACGCTCGGTAATGTTGCGCACATTTAATACCACCGCACGGATATGCGGATTGTCGAGCTGGTTGTTGCCGTAAGCTTCCAGGTAAACCCAACCGCCGTTTTTGTGGCGGTGCCGGTACTGTGTGCCGCCATGTTTGTTTTCTTTTAAGATACTTTGGAAACCGCGGATTACTTCTTTCCGATCGTCGGGGTGAACCATTTTGTCGATAACGGAAATGTTGGTGAGCTCTTCGGGGCTGTATCCCAGTATTTTTTCGCACGACTCACTCACATAGCGCTGTGTGCCGTCTGTGTCGAGCAGAACAATCATGTCGAAAGAGTTTTTCAGCAGTTGGTTGAATTTTTCCTCCCGCTCATCCAGCAGTTTTTCAATGCGTTGTTCCAGTTCCCGGTAAGTGGGTTTTGTACTCATGGTGTGCAGCTAAACGTTAGTAAGGCAAATGTAATGAAAACATGCAAAAGAATGAATTGCCGGGGTAAAAGGATTTGTGTGGATGAGGACTTTAAGAAACGGGCATTCTGGCTTATAAGGCCTCTTTTACCGGGAGGGCATCCGGATTTTCAGGTTTTATAACCTGCATTTTCCGTAAATGTGAATACACATCCCAATAAAATGAACCTGTTATTTCAGAATTTCAGAAGGAATACTGCATTCAATCCCCCTGAATCCCCCTTCGGTATTTATGAAGTGTATTCCATAATTGAATTGGCAACCAAAGGACGAGGAGCTGCATCGAAGTGTGGCAACAAGGAACCGTTCTTTTCGGAGAGAACGGTTCCTTTTGAGTTATGAAAACCTTTGTTTTCAATGGCTCTGCAAAATCCAGTGCACCTACATTGTTTTTTTTACAAAAGATTATTACTTTTAAACACTAAATTAAACCAAAATCAGTTGAACGAGCGGCCTGACATAACGCTGAAAAAAGGATTCCACCGGAACCAAAACATCGTCAGGATTGAATTTACGTACGATAAAAAGGTGATTGATTT